>NZ_LATL02000052.1 GCF_000972705.2 Limnoraphis robusta CS-951
CCCCATCACCCCATCAACCCCGGCAATTTTTAACTGAGAATGAAACAGCCCTGACCCAGTAGGGGTGCAAGGCTTGCACCCAAAAAAACACTTGCACCCAAAAAACACCGCTTCAACCGGGTGCATTTCATCTGATGAAAAACTGATTCCAACTGCAAACTAGACTTTTTTCAAGATATTCGATCAACTTCAAATAGCAGGTGTTTACAGAAGTTGTTAACCTGAGCCAGTCAGTCTAGGGCGAATAATGGGTTATGATAACCGTCAATAGGGTTTTAACTCTATTAAACATCAAGTCACAAGGTGATCAGATGCGATCTGCGAACTCTAGAACAACTTCAGACCGATCCGAAGCGCAGAATACAGGGCATTTCAACCGTCGTGAGTAGCCGAACCCCATTACGCTTATGGAAACAACTTCCTTTGACATTACTCTGCTGATGGTGATCACAATCATTAGTGGAATAAGCGCTCAAGTTTTAGCAGACTACCTCAAAGTACCTGCGATCGTCTTCCTATTGCTATTTGGGATTATCGTCGGTAATGATGGTTTAGGGTTAGTCCATCCCAACCTACTGGGTGAAGGATTAGAGGTGATCGTATCACTCTCGGTTGCTCTGATTCTGTTTGAGGGCGGTTTAAGCCTAGAACTTAGGGATCTAGGACAAGTTTCTGGAAGCATCCGTAATTTAGTCACCTTTGGCACCCTAATCACCCTCACAGGCGGCGGAATGGCTGCCCACTGGTTAGGTGAATTTCCTTGGCCGATCGCCTTTCTTTACGCTTCATTGGTGGTTGTCACCGGGCCTACCGTAGTCGGGCCGTTACTCAAACAGGTTTCTGTTGATCGTCGAGTCGCCGCCTTACTCGAAGGAGAAGGGGTTTTAATCGATCCAGTCGGTGCCATTCTCGCCGTTTTAGTCCTCAACGTTGTCTTAAGCGGGAACGCCAACCCCCTAGAACTTTTTCAAGAACTGATGATTCGCCTGGGAATTGGGGCGGCGCTTGGGGTGGCTGGAGGTGGGTTGCTGGGTTGGAGTTTAAAAAAAAGCCAATCTCTCTCTGAAGAACTGAAAAACCTGATTGTTTTAGCCGCCCTTTGGGGTTTATACGATTTAGCGGAAGTCGTTTACAGCGAATCTGGACTGATGACGGCGGTTGTGTCGGGGATGATGGTGAGAACGGTCGGTGTACCCGAAATGCGACAACTGCGGCGATTTAAAGGTCAGTTAACTATGCTGTCTGTCTCCGTATTGTTTATTTTGCTGGCGGCTGATCTATCGTTAGAAAGTATTGTCGCTTTGGGTTGGGGAAGTGTTCTGACCGTTTTGGCTTTAATGTGGATCGTTCGCCCGATTAATGTTTGGCTTTGTACTCTCAATAGCAATCTCAACTGGCGACAAAAAGCATTTGTCTCTTGGGTTGGCCCTAGAGGAATTGTCTCGGCTTCTGTTTCCTCTCTGTTTGCCATTTTATTAACCCAACGGGGAATGAACGGCGGAGACTCTATTAAAGCTTTAGTCTTTTTAACGATTATTANGCTTTAATGTGGATCGTTCGCCCGATTAATGTTTGGCTTTGTACTCTCAATAGCAATCTCAACTGGCGACAAAAAGCATTTGTCTCTTGGGTTGGCCCTAGAGGAATTGTCTCGGCTTCTGTTTCCTCTCTGTTTGCCATTTTATTAACCCAACGGGGAATGAACGGCGGAGACTCTATTAAAGCTTTAGTCTTTTTAACGATTATTATGACGGTTGTGATTCAAGGGTTAACAGCTCGTTCGATGGCCAAGTTATTAAGGATTACCTCTAGTTCTGCAACCGGAGCTGTTATTGTTGGTTCTAACCCGATTAGTCGCTTAATTGGACGCTTATTTCAGGAGCGGGGCGAATCTGTGGTGATTATCGATACTAATTCAGAAGCTTGTGAACAGGCTAAACAAGAAGGTTTGCGAGTTTATCAAAGTAGTGCTTTAGATCCCAATGTGTTAGAAGAGGCTGGTCTCGAATCTATTGGTACTTTTTTAGCAATGACCAGTAACGGAGAAGTTAATCTGGTCTTATCGGAACGCGCCGCAGAAGAATTTAAACCGCCTCGTGTTTTGGCACTCTTTCCTCGTGATCCGCAATCAAAAGCCTCAGCTAATAAAGAAAAAGTACAACAAGCTTTTATCCCCGATTTCTCCTTAAAAAAGTGGAATAAGTTCATGGAAAGTCAAGAGGTGAAGTTGGGAGAAACGACTCTCAAACAACCCGGATTAGAGTTTCAACGATCGCATTTACAAGCCTTAATTCGTTCTAATGAATTGCTTCCTCTGTTAGTAGAACGACAAGGAAATTTACAAGTTTTACCGGCTTCGGAAACATGGCAAATTGATGATCGGATTATTTATTTACTCCATGATCCTAAGCCCAAGCTTCTCAGACGCCTATCCGGTTCACAACAATCAACTTTAACCTTAGAAAAACATCCCGTTGTTGAAGAAGTTCCTATCCCTACTCCTACACTGAAAGAAAAAGAAAGCGAAGCTTTTGAAGAAGTCCCTGTCGATTAACACTGATGTTCTCTATAAAACAGAACAGGCGATTTTCCCCCGCTAGTTCCCTAGACAGAGAGGTTTGATCAAAAAATTGGGATACAAGCCTCGCCCTTAAGGGCGACTTTTATGGTAAAATCAAATAGGTTGAAAAACCCGCCTTGTCCCATAAATACTACAGAATAGAAGATTAGGTTGGAACTCCTTTAGTTGAGGGCAGAACAAGGGAAGNGATTTGTTAATAGTCGCGGGAGGACATTCTGAGACTTTAAACGGACGTGGAGGAAGGCATAAGACTCCGGTTATTGAAGCAGCGTCCTGCGAAGCGTCAACCCCATTCAGTGACCACCCGTTAAAGGTGGCGTGGTGAGGAATCTTCTCCCTTTAGGGAGGAGAGGATGTCAAAGATTAGTACCTTCAATCTGTGTCTTAGGGCTTAAATCTGACAAAAAAGGCCTTGTTGAGCTTGCACTTTCTTTACAGTTTAGTTACATTTATTCACAGAGAACAACAAGTTTCCTGAAAGGAGATTGCCACATGGAAAACCAAAATCGCTTACCCCAAGAGCAAAATCACAACGAGTGGAACTGGGGCTTTACAGCCGGATCTGAAACCTGGAATGGTCGTCTTGCCATGATCGGCTTTATCTCGGCTGTGATCATCGAACTCGCTTCAGGACAAGGTGTATTACACTTCTGGGGTTTGATGTAAGCTAGACGTAATGGAAGATTTGTACACAATGGCAGTCTCCATTACACTAGCTCTTTATTAAAATGTAGGAAGATTATAACATGACTTGGGAGTTTTCGATGACTCTCAAGCTTTTTATTAGCAAAAAAAGTAAGGGCAAAGCTGAAACAACGNTTTATTAAAATGTAGGAAGATTATAACATGACTTGGGAGTTTTCGATGACTCTCAAGCTTTTTATTAGCAAAAAAAGTAAGGGCAAAGCTGAAACAACGTCCTGACTTTGCCCATTCACGCCAAAGACCGCCTTAACGAATGTACTCTTTTAAGATGCTGTTGCGGTTGGGATGGCGCAACTTCCGCAGAGCTTTTGCTTCGATTTGACGAATCCGTTCACGAGTGACATTGAAGATTTGACCAATTTCTTCAAGCGTCTTCATCCGACCGTCATCTAAGCCATAGCGTAACCGTAAAACGTCACGTTCACGGGGACTCAGAGTATCTAAAACACTTTCGAGGTCTTCGCGAAGCAGGTTTTTGGACACCTGATCTTCCGGGGTTTCTCCATCAGACTCAATAAAATCACCCAAGCGAGAATCTTCTTCTTTACCAATCGGTGTTTCCAAAGAGATGGGGAGTTGGGCTGATTTCGCAATAAACCGCAACTTCTCAATGGTCATTTCCATCCGAGTGGCAATTTCTTCCTCTGTGGGTTTACGACCCATTTCTTGGGAGAGTAATTTAGTCGTCTTTTTGATCCGAGAAATGGTTTCATACAGGTGAACCGGAAGCCTTATTGTCCGAGATTGATCAGCGATCGCTCGGGTGATGGCTTGACGAATCCACCAAGTCGCGTAGGTACTGAATTTGTAACCTTTTTCGTGATCAAACTTTTCAGCCGCCCGAATCAATCCTAGACTTCCTTCTTGGATTAAGTCTTGGAATGATAAGCCTCGATTCATATACTTTTTAGCGATCGAAACCACTAAACGGAGGTTTGACTGCACCATCTTATCTTTGGCCCGTCTTCCGTGGAAAAGACGGCGACGGAATTCAGGTAAGGCCATGTCAACGGCACTTGCCCATTCCCGGTCTTCGGGTTCTCGATGGTGATGTTCGATTAGCTTTTCCCGTATTCGCTCTAACTCAAGTAAGTCGGCGATTTTACGCGCTAATTCAATTTCTTCATCAGCTCGTAATAATCGAATTCGACCTATTTCTTGGAGATAGAGTCTAATCGAATCCTCAGTGTAGTGTTTTTTCTTCGCCTGAGTCCGACGCCGTGACTTAGCAACTCCTTCTGACTTGCTTTCGTCTTCTTCATCAGACTGAGATTCTAGATAATCTTCGTCTTGACTATCATCATCTTCAAGCAGAAAGTCTAATTCATGTTCCGGTCGGGCTCGGGTTGAACTTTGAAGCAATTCGATCGGTTCCATCTCCGGCTGAATGGGGGTTGCGAGTCCGGTGTTCGTCTGGATCATGCCGCGTTCCTCATGCTCCTCAATGCAAGAATCAATCACTATAAACAATTAGTAGTTTGTCTATTTCTAGACAGTTTAGCCAATTCTAACCGCAATCACAGTTTGATTGGGGTTTAGCCGACTTCTTGAGTAAACTCGACTTCACTCAAATTATCGACATTGGATTTAAACAACACCGATTGGTGTTTTCACCATTGCAGTTAGACCTTTCTGATTGTAGCCTCTCTCATACAAAATGCACGGCCTCGCTACAACTTCTAGGTGGGTACTGGGATTAAAAGTTGAAATTCCTCAGATTTTGCAATTGGGGTCAGGCTGCTACAAACCCTCGGCATTTTTCTGCTAACCGCAGAATTAGACGGGTTTGGGAAGGAATTCCTCAACACCAACTAGCTTTGATCTCTAGTCATTAGAAGACAGCTTTTCAGAAGTTGACCCTTGCTGGAAAAACCTGTTGCCTCAATCAGCAGGTTAGTGGATATAACGATTTGGGGAAGTTTAATGATCTTCGCCTGTAGACTTTTTAGTCTCTAACATCATCTTAACCCAATTGAGACAACTGACTGAGTTGCTCCAGCCCATTAGCTTGCAAAAGCAAACCGGATGTTCACAACTTACAAGAGAAACTGTCTGAACTTAGTTCCTTTTTTGTACGTTAACTCAAATCTGAAAAATTGGTGCCTACTCTAATGTTAAATCAAGTTAAGCTTTTGACGCCATCTTTTTGTGAAATCTTGATCAACTTGTTCTATTGTTTTAAACTTCAACTGCTGAATATTTAAGATAAAGATCACAGTTAATATACATATCTTTACATTGATTGGATTAATCATTAAGTTCTTGTGAAGAGAGTCACACCCCATTGAGACCTACTAGCGTTGATTTCTCAGGCGAGGGTTTACCCAATCATTTAACCCTTCTCCCAACAGCGATAATCCCACCACCATCAACGTTAAGGCTAATCCCGGAAAAAAAGCAGTCCACCAAATCCCCGTCGGTAAAGCTTCCAGCGCTAAACGTAAATCATGTCCCCATTCTGGAGTCTCTTCCGGTAATCCTAATCCCAAAAATCCCAAACTTCCTAACGTTAAAATGGCATCAGCCGCATTCAGGGTAAACAAAACAGGCACACTCTGAATCACATTCATAAACAGATAACGGGATAATACTGTCCAGGTATCCGCCCCCAGGGCTTGCGCGGCTTCAATAAATAATTCTGTTTTAACACTTGTGGTATGATTACGAACCACCCGATAATATTGGGGAACATAAGCGATACTCAAGGCGATCGCTGCATTCAAAATTCCTCGCCCAACTACAAACGCCAGGGTAATCGACAGCAACAGTCCGGGTAAGGTATATACTGCATCCATGACAAACAGTAACGCTCGGTCTAGTTTTCCCCCCAAATAACCACTGACGAGTCCCAACGGTACCCCAATGATCAAACTTAACCCGGTGGCTAATAGCAACACCTTCCAAGCCGCCTGGACACCAAAAAGGGTTCGGGAAAAAACATCATAGCCCTGACGATTGGTACCAAACCNGTCCGGGTAAGGTATATACTGCATCCATGACAAACAGTAACGCTCGGTCTAGTTTTCCCCCCAAATAACCACTGACGAGTCCCAACGGTACCCCAATGATCAAACTTAACCCGGTGGCTAATAGCAACACCTTCCAAGCCGCCTGGACACCAAAAAGGGTTCGGGAAAAAACATCATAGCCCTGACGATTGGTACCAAACCAATGTTCAAGCCCTGGGGCTTGGTGAATGGGGTTCGAGAGAAACTCTGTTGGACTTTGAATCCATCCCCAAGCCAAAAAGACTGGAGACAATACCGTTATCAGAATAAAAACCATTGTGATCCCCAAACCCACCAACATCATCCGAGTTGAGAGATTGGGTTGTTTCCAGAGACTTAGAACTTCTAAGAAGCGAGATTTAGCAGCCGTCATTGACAATTCTACAGATGAGTTCGGGTTAATTGTCTCTTGACACTCCCCGCCATAAATGACGGGGATTCTTGGTTCACGGATCGCACTTTCCAACGCAGGAATCATCCAACATTAAAAGAGGTGCANTCTTCACAATATCCGCATGAACAAACATGGGTTCTTGTTGATAGAGATTTTGTTACTTTTTTCCCACAGTTAGAACAGTCAGCAGAGGTATTATGGGGAGCTACAGGTATTGTTAGCTTCCCATATTTTATTGCAAAATATTCTAACCAATAACGAAAAGTAGACCAGGCAACATCTGAAATTGATTTAGCTAAATGTCGGTTTTTTATCATGCCTTTAACATTCAAGTCTTCATAGGCGACCACATCATTAGAGTGAATTACGCAGTATGCAATTCTTTTTGCATACTCTTTACGTTGCCTACTTACTTTTAAATGTTTACGGGCATATCGACACAAGGCTTTGTGGTAGTTTTTTGACTGCGGTTTAACCCCACGAATGTATTTCTTGGATTTTCTGCGATTAGCTCGATTTAACTGTTTTTCAGCTTTCCTATAGAACTGAGGATTTTCTATGGTATTTCCAAAGCTATCTGCNGAAATACAAAACTGCACATAGTATCCATCGGCTCTCTTCACTAACCTCACTCGCTTAATGTCTTCGAGTTGGTAGAAATGAAGATCATAGGTTCCCTTTAGCTTCAGCTTACCGATATTGTTCTTATCGGTGAAAGTAATATGTTTCCTGTTCTCTGAAAGCTTCCATCCTGAAGTCTTGTATTCAACAGAACGAGCGTGTTTTTTGAATTTAGGAAACGCCTTCAAACCGGGTACTTTTCGCTTACAGTTGTTGTAAAACCTGCTAATTGCACTCCAACTACATTCAGCCGCAGACTGTCTAGCTTGAGAGTTGAGCTTGTGAGCAAAAGGATATTGTTTAGCCAACACCTTGCAATATTTATTGAGGTCGTACTTGCTCACCATTTTGTTGTCCATCCAGTATCTTAAACAAGAGTTTCGGATGAACTTGTAGGAGCGTATCGCCTCGTCNCGTACTTGCTCACCATTTTGTTGTCCATCCAGTATCTTAAACAAGAGTTTCGGATGAACTTGTAGGAGCGTATCGCCTCGTCAATTGCTCGATACTGGCTATCTTTACCTTGTGCTTTGAACTCAAAAACTATCAATTCGGACTACTTACCTTTAAATTTATGCTGACTATGATAGCATAGATTTGTCAAAGACAACCACATCGAGCGGTTGTTTTTGACTTTGGGGAGTCCATGTATCCCCGCCATAAATGACGGGGTTTTATTGCTCCCCAAACCCCACATCCGATCAACCAGAATCGAAGGATGAAGAAGTGAGGATTGAATAATCTAATCATCCCGTAGGAGCGATCATTTTCCATCCGCCTTTAACAAAAGTATAGAGTTCAGAACATTTCAGGAATAACTGTGGATCAGGCTGTAGTTGGATTTTGCTCAATACAAAAGCTCTGGTTTTTCAGGTTAAATGAACAGACTTCAAGATTTCTCTGTCTCTGCTGTCTCAACTCTAGCTTTCTGGAGATTCTTAATTTTTTCTCCCTTGCTATTAACCGGATGTCAACTCACTTTTTCCATTCCCGAACTTGAAGAAATTTCTCCCTTTGAAAGTAGCAATCAAGCTTCTTTTGTGATGAACNGCTCAATACAAAAGCTCTGGTTTTTCAGGTTAAATGAACAGACTTCAAGATTTCTCTGTCTCTGCTGTCTCAACTCTAGCTTTCTGGAGATTCTTAATTTTTTCTCCCTTGCTATTAACCGGATGTCAACTCACTTTTTCCATTCCCGAACTTGAAGAAATTTCTCCCTTTGAAAGTAGCAATCAAGCTTCTTTTGTGATGAACACAATGACAGCCGGACAACAGGCTTATTATAATGCCAACGGTCATTTTGCTAGTTCCATTGAAAATCTTTCGGTTGATGTTAATCTTGAAACCGGAGAATATCGCTATAATGTCACGACAGTCGGAGACTTGGCTCAAACGGTTGTGATCACAGCCGCCGCTAAAGCAGAGGGACTGCCCAGTTATACGGGCGTGGTAACAGTCGGACAAACGGAAGGGGGAGTGATGGCATTCGCAAATGTCTGTCAAACAGATGAACCTTCTACCCAACCTCCCCCACTTTCAAGCACACCTATTCCCGGTGAAGGGTTAAAATGTCCTCCCGGTTCTAGTCCGGCACGCTCACGCTAAAACAAAATCAACTTCGTCTGCTCCCCCTGTCTCACCTTGGCCGGATGCTATTTTTTCGCCATTGACTTCTACCGCAAAAGGAGTATTATCTAAACCGGACATATTATAGTCGGTTTTATCGCCTGTATATCCAACGCTGGCAATCATTTTCCGGCCAGCATCAGTATATTCAAAAGCCATCATTTGGTTTTTATCTTGCTTATTGTCCCGCGCCCAAATGACCATGTATTGTCCACCTTGGTAGTCAAATACTTTGGGTGAACGAGTGGGTACATAACGTCCTGGATCGCCAAAGCTAGTATCTAAAAATGATTGTACAGAATCATCTTGGACAACAGCATAACTCACTTGGCCAGGAGGAGCTTCTGCTTCGTTAACATCTCCTTGACTTTCGTCTGGGGCTTCTTCTTTGTTACGGTTTTTGAAGTAATCAACTGCCATTTTTGTTCCAATTGCACCGACGGTAGCAATACCTGCACCAGCGAGAATGTTGCGAAGTCTATTCATAGTCTTTTTTGACGATATACAATGGTTTTGTTGGCATCTATCACAACCAACGAAAGAATTGTATCAAACTTTGCAGAAAAAATCGCGATTTTTGACAAAAAGTATTTCGACTGGACAGACTTTTTCCTCTGATCGAATCGATTATAATTTTGGACTACCGGAGATTACATCTATCAACTTTTTTTATATGGCCCAATCTCTATAAAGCTTAATCGCGGTATTTGACTGCTGTCCCACTTGCTGCTACCATCAGCATACTTCCACCGCCACTGGAGTTAATGGTTTCATAATCTAAATCAATCCCGATAATGGCATTGGCACCCAGGGAAACGGCAGCTTGTTCCATTTCTTTTATAGCGGTTTCTTTAGCTTCGCGCAAGGATTTTTCATAGGCGGCTGACCTTCCCCCAACAACATCTCGAATACTGGCAAAAAAGTCTCTAAAAACATTTGCACCTAAAATCGCTTCTCCACTGACAATCCCACAATATTGAATAATCTGTTTGTTTTCAAGTGTGCCTGTTGTTGTTAAAATCATATCGAGTTTTTAACACCCCTCAAATGTTCTCTCCTGATTGTATAATTAGGAAATGAGATTGTCAATCGATCAGCATTAGAGGTCAAAAAAGTTAACTTTACTCCTCAACTTAAACTAAGCCTAGCTCCTTTTTAATTTCTATTAAGGGCTTTTCCCAATTTTCCTCAAACCGATAACTGAGCAAAAATTTTGCTTTTTTTCCTAACAATCGACCAACCCGAAGATTGCTAAAAATCTCTGGAATTTGTTGAGGAGCGAATAAAGGATAAAGGATGATAGCCATCGCCAATGAAACCTTTAAAGTCAGGCTATAGTTTTGTTCAGCCGCAAAGGCTAAAACTCCGATTTCTCCAGCGTAACTGGTATCAAACCCTAACAACACATGAAAAATATCGTGAGTGATTGAATATCGCAGAGAAAAAACATTTTTTTCGGCAATTCGACTCACTTCTGGGCTGATTTCAAAGGGTTTAAGATGATTCCGTTTCATGTGTTCAGCATATTGATAACCCAAAGTTGGGGGTGGAAGCTGACTTAATTTTTCTAAATCGATAGGCGGGTGATAACCGATAACCGACTGCATTTTTGATTCATGTTTCGGATTGAGTTTAACGCCAAAAGCTTCAGCTTTTAGAATGGCAACATCTCCTAAATAGTCAGTCGTTTTGGCGATTTTAATAGCTTGAAAGAACTGCTTGATATTAATCTCCATTTCAGTTTACTCCTGGGGTTTGCAAATGCAAGTCCAATCTTTCTCTACTTATTTCGCTGTTCAGTTTGATTAACTGTTTGATCTAACCAGTTTAAAAGCCGTTCAGAGAGTTTGTATTGACCATTGAAAATTTCGTCAGAGATCACAATCAGGCTTAATAAAATTGAGAATGAGATAAATTCCATCGTTTTGCATCTAAATTAACCTTCTATGATTAACTATGATGTTTGTATAGAGGTTTGACCAGGGAACATAGGAAAGTTAAGCTGGAAGTTACAGAATTTTATTGAAAAAAGAATGTTATATCATATTAAAAGAGACACAAGAGCGATCGCGTCAATTAATCAGTACAATCAATTCAGCGATCGCTCTTGTCACAATGATATCCCTCTTCTGTCAGTCTCCTATAAGTAAAATTAGAAAATAAACCACACGGGTAGCTAGAAGGGGGATAAGGTAATGGATGTAGAATTACAGATTATCAAACATTTGGCTAGAGATGCACAAGCAACAGTTTCAGTGATTGATGAATATTGCCAAGGTTATAAAGATTTATTCCCTGAAGTTAGAAGTTACGAATGTTTTAAATACTTACATCTAGGAATCATCTCACCAATTCCGAGAAAATCTTTACCCGAAATTGCTAAAATAGTAGGAATTAGTTCCCCGCAGTCACTTCATCACTTTTTAGCTAATTCGCCTTGGTCAGTGAAGGAACTAAAAGAAAGAAGATTAGCGCAAACTCTGAAAGCATTGAAAAGCCAGAAGATTATAGTAATAATTGATGAGACAGGAGACCGGAAAAAGGGTAAGAAAACCGACTATGTTGCCAGACAATACTTGGGGAGTGTGGGCAAAGTAGATCGGGGAATAGTATCAGTTAATGCTTATGGTGTTTATAAAAATATAACTTTTCCTTTGGTTTTTAGAGTGTTTAAACCCCAAAGAACACTGAAAGAAGGAAACATCTATAAAACCAAGATTGAAATTGCATCGGAAATCATAACAGAGTTAGTTGATTTTGGATTTCAGATTGAATTAGTTTTAGCGGATAGCCTCTATGGTGAAAGCAGTTTATTTATCAGTAAATTAGATGAATTTGAATTACCTTGGGTGTTGGCAATAAGAAGTAATCATGGAGTCTGGATGCTTGACCATGAGAAAGTTAGAGCCAATAAGTGGTGTAAATTTGAGAGGGTTTTTAGCAATCAAGAATCAGACACAAGATATATTAGAGAAATCATATTTGGTAAAAAGAGTACGAGAACCTATTGGGAAATCACCACAGATCAGAAACAATACCAGAGACATTAACTTCCTTTGTGATGACAAACTTAACAGAAAAGAGGAGCCAGATTAAAAAGACATTAGGTAATCTATATGGGTTAAGAACATGGGT
>NZ_LATL02000053.1 GCF_000972705.2 Limnoraphis robusta CS-951
GTCGTTAATTGGGGCGACTCCTGAATATCTTTCGGTGCGAAGTTTTGATGTAGCAAGAGGTCGATTTATTAGTGATTTAGACTTGAAACGAAATGAACAAATTGTAGCATTAGGTTCAGAAATTGCTGAACAATTATTTGGCAATGAAGACCCATTAGGAAAACAAGTTCGCCTCAAAGATACCAGTTTACAAGTCGTTGGAATTATGCAACCCAAGGGTTCAACATTTGGGAGTAATGAGGATATGAACGCCTTTGTTCCCATTACGACAATGGCAAATCGTATCGTCGGACAAACTTCACCCTATGGCACCCAAGTGACGTTTATTTCTGTGTCTGTTAAAGATCAAGATAGCATGAAAGCGGCTCAATTTCAGATCGAAAATTTGCTGCGACTGCGACACAAAATTACAGATGAAGATGATTTTACGGTTCGCAACCAAAAAGACCTGATGAATACACTCGGACAAATTACCGGAGCGTTAACGTTAGTGTTAGCAGCAACTGCGGCAATTTCGCTTTTTGTCGGCGGAATTGGTATTATGAATATTATGCTGGTTTCTGTCACCGAACGAACTCAAGAAATTGGCCTGCGAAAAGCGATTGGTGCTTCTCAGCAAGATATCCTAACTCAGTTTATCATAGAAGCAGTTATTTTATCGGCCGCAGGAGGATTACTGGGAACTGCAATTGGTGTCGGTGGGGTGTTTTTAGTCGCTGCTGTTACCCCGTTATCTGCGGGAGTTTCTCCGGTGGCAATTACAATTGCGGTGAGTGTTTCCGGTGGAATTGGCTTATTTTTTGGGGTAATTCCTGCAAGACGTGCGGCTAAACTTGATCCGATTGTTGCCTTAAGAAGTGCATAAGTAAACCTATAATTAACACCATGAAAACTTCTTTTTCTCCCTTACAAAATCAACAACAACCGCCCTCAGATCGAATCATTGTTAAACTTGACAATATCAAGAAAGTTTATGGAATGGGCGAGATAGAAGTTCAAGCCTTAAAAGGGGTTAACCTAACGGTTGAACAGGGTGAATATTGTTCAATTATGGGGGCGTCTGGTTCGGGTAAATCAACGGTAATGAATATTGTCGGTTGTTTAGACCGTCCGAGTACAGGTGCTTATTATTTAGATGGAGTGGATGTTGCTCAAATGTCTGAGCAACAATTAGCCAAAATTCGTAATTTGAAAATAGGATTTGTTTTCCAACAATTTCATCTTTTAGCCCAATTAACCGCTCTTGATAATGTTATGTTACCGATGCTTTATGCAGGAGTTCCCGCAGGTGAACGTCGGGAACGGGCGAGAGAAGCGTTAGTTAGAGTTGGCTTAGAAAATCGTATTCAAAATAAACCCAATCAACTCTCTGGAGGACAACAGCAACGAGTCGCAATTGCGCGTTCAATTGTTAATCGTCCTGTGTTATTATTAGCTGATGAACCAACGGGGGCGTTAGACTCAAAAACCACTCAAGAAGTGATGGATATTTTTACTGAATTAAACGCCAGTGGAATGACGGTGATGATGGTGACGCATGAACCGGAAGTCGCCCGTCAAACTCGTCGTATTGTTTGGTTTCGCGATGGTGAAGTGATTCATTCTCATCTCACCCCAGAAGATTTACATGAAGCCACTTTTTAACCTAAAAACCCGGTGCGCGTAAAAGTTACCAGGTTTTTCTGTCTCCACAGTGCGGATTAAAAACCGGGTTTCTCAAAGAAACCGGGTTTTTGGGAGTCTCTATAATTAATAAATAAGGCATAATAGACCACAAGGGGAAAATAACCGGGGTCATCTACCCCCAATCCCCCTGCATCTACATTGTCAGGGTGTTGTGAATGTTGATTAAATCTCTCAATCAATCCCTTTCTCAATTCTCCGCTAAAATCCCCTTAAAAACGCTGTTAGTTGTCCCTTTTGTTTTGCAAATTGTGGGCGCTGTGGGATTAGTCGGATGGTTGTCTTTTAAAAATGGTCAAGAAGCTGTTAATAAATTAGCCATTGAGTTACAAGAACAGGCTAATTCTCGTTTACAACAATTCCTCAATCATTATTTGACGATTCCCCAACAAATTAATCAAATTAATCAAGATGCGATTCTGTTGAAATTAGTAAACTTAGAGGATTTATCAACACTGGGTTTATATTNGGATTAGTCGGATGGTTGTCTTTTAAAAATGGTCAAGAAGCTGTTAATAAATTAGCCATTGAGTTACAAGAACAGGCTAATTCTCGTTTACAACAATTCCTCAATCATTATTTGACGATTCCCCAACAAATTAATCAAATTAATCAAGATGCGATTCTGTTGAAATTAGTAAACTTAGAGGATTTATCAACACTGGGTTTATATTTTGCCAAACAAGTTGAAGTGTTTGATGTCAGTTATATTAACTTTGGTGGACGGGAAATAAATCAATTTGTAGGTGTTAAAAATCAAGATAATAATTCGCCTCTGATTAAAGTGTTTGCGCGTCGAAGTTCCAACGGAGATTTATACTGGAATTCTTACACCCGAGACGAACAAGGAAATCGACAAAATATTAGAACTTTTAGAGAAAATTTAGACCACAGAAATGAAGCCTGGTATACTAATGCTGTCGCCGCAGGTAAGCCTGTTTGGAGTCAAATTTATCAGTGGGAAGATGAACCTATCTTATCAATTTCTTCCAGTTATCCTATCTATAATCCCAACAATCAATTAATTGGAGCAATTGGAGTTGATTTGAATCTCTCAGCCATTGGTCAATATTTGAATCAAATTAATCTGAGTGATGCTACGACTATTTTTATTATAGAACGAGATGGAATGTTAGTGGCGAATTCCGGTGAAACTCAACCCTTTATTCAAAACCAGCAAAAAGTTAAACGGATTTTAGCCGTAGACAGTCAGAATCAAAAAATTAGTCAAATCACTCAAAAATTACTGCAAAATTTTGAAAACTTTAATCAAATCCAAACGCCTCAACAATTTTACTTGAATTTAGATTATGATCGAGAATTTATTCAGATTACCCCCTGGAAAACTCAAGCAGGATTAGATTGGTTAGTCGTCGTTTCGATTCCTGAATCTGATTTTATGGAACAAATTAACGCCAATACTCGCACGACTATTATCCTGTGTTTAATCACATTAATAATAGCCACAATCTTAGCCTTTTTAACGGCTCGTTGGATTATTCAACCGATTTTAAAACTCAAAAATTCAGCCCTGGCTTTTTCTGAAGGAAAATTTGATCAAACTGTTGATATCAATCGTTCCGATGAATTGGGAGTTTTAGCCCAAACATTTAACTACATGGCGCAACAATTACAAGCGTCTTTTGCGACACTTGAAACTCAAAATATTGAACTCAAACGACTCAACCAACTCAAAGACGAATTTCTCGCCAATACTTCCCATGAACTGCGAACCCCTTTACATGGTATTATTGGATTATCTGACTCTTTAATTGATGGCGCAACCGGAAAATTACCTCCCAAAACTACAAAAAATTTAACCATGATTTCTAATTCCGGACGCCGACTCTTAACGCTAGTCAATGATGTTTTAGACTTTTCTAAACTGAAACATAATAAAATTGAACTACAGCTAAAATCTGTGGGATTATGGGAAGTTGTTGATATGGTTTTGGTTCTCTCTCAATCTCTGATTGGAGAAAAAAACATCAAGCTGATTAATTCAATTCCCAATGACTTACCCGGGGTTGAAGCCGATGAAAACCGTTTACAACAAATTTTATACAACTTAATTGGAAATGCCGTTAAATTTACTGAATCTGGAACCGTAGAAATAACAGCTTGTGAGAAAATCATAGATGAATCTAATCATTATATCGCTGTCACTGTTTCCGATACTGGAATTGGAATTTCTGAAGATAAATTAGAACAAATATTTGAATCTTTTGAACAAGCAGACGGTTCAACCGCGCGTCAATATGGCGGAACGGGTTTAGGTTTAGCCGTGACAAAACAGCTTGTCGAATTACACGGCGGTATCATTCAAGTGAGTTCAAAAGTCGGAGAAGGTTCTCAATTTACCTTTACTTTACCGAAAGCGAAATCACCTGTTAAGCCCACTGAAAATAAAAATGTTCAACCTTCAAAAGTTTCTACAACGGCTTCTCTAGTAGAACCTTCAACCGAACCTGAAAATGTAGCCGAAGTATTAATAGAATATAAGAGTGAATTCAAAATTTTAGTCGTTGATGATGAACCTGTTAATATTCAAGTCATTGCCAATAATCTCTCTCTACAAAACTATGCCATTACTCAAGCCACAAATGGTTTAGAAGCGCTAAGATTAATCGAGCAAGGATTTAAACCTGATCTTGTTTTACTGGATGTAATGATGCCGAGAATGACAGGTTATGAAGTTTGTCATAAACTCCGAGAAAAATACCTCCATAGTGAACTGCCTATTTTAATGTTAACGGCTAAAAATCAAGTGACAGATTTAGTCGATGGTTTAGATTCCGGAGCGAATGATTTTTTAAGTAAACCTTTTTCAAAACAAGAGTTATTAGCACGCATTAAAACCCATCTTCATTTACTCAAAATTAATAATGCTTATGGTCGTTTTGTTCCCCATGATTTCTTGCGTTTTTTAGGACATGAAAGTATAATTGATGTTAAATTAGGAGACCATGTTCAAAAAGAAATGACGGTGATGTTTTCTGATATTCGTTCGTTTACCACGCTTTCAGAGGAAATGTCACCCCAAGAAACTTTTGATTTTATCAATCGTTATCTTAACCAAGTTAGTCCGATAATTCGTAAACATAATGGTTTTATTGATAAATATATTGGGGATGGAATTATGGCATTATTTCCCCAGTCGGCTGAAGATGCGGTAAAATGTGCAGTAGCCATGCAAAAAAAAGTCAGTTTGTACAATCAAGAACTGCGACAACAGGGAAAAGTTCCGATTAATATTGGCATTGGTTTACATACCGGAACCTTGATGCTGGGAACCATTGGGGAACGGGAACGGATGGAAAGTACCGTGATAGCAGATGCCGTGAATTTAGCCTCTCGTTTGGAAGGATTAACCAAACTCTATGGTGCAGGAATTATTATTAGTGAAAAAACGTTATCTCGTTTGAGTGATTTTCAAAATTATGGTTATCGGTTTTTAGATCGGGTTAAAGTCAAAGGGAAGAATATCGCCGCAGGTGTGTTTGAAATTTATGATGGTGATTTGGACTCTCTGCCACGCTTAAAAACCCAAACCAAGTCAGATTTTGAAGAAGGGGTCTTCTTGTATCATCGCCAAGAATTTGAGCAAGCTGAAGCGATTTTACAACAAGTTATAATAATTAACCCAGAAGACAAAGCCGCATTATTATATTTACAACGTTGTCAGCAATCTAAATTTTAATATATGGACCTCACCGCTCAACGAAACTTACTCAAACCTACTCAAAGGCTGAAAGTCCAGTCATTCGTAGTGGTTCAAGCACTACAGGGTTAAACGGCAAACCCTTTATTCCTTGGTCTAAGACATCAGGAATTACTTTTCTCATGATATTAAATGACCCATTCACATCGGCATTTAATAACCTACCCTGAGCTGTTTTATACAATCCTCTCGCTATTCTATGGCCCTGAAACATGGTTTTTTTATCTCCATAAGCAGGCAGAGAATCGCCATCTAACGCACTAGATTGAGATGTATAAGATTCTTCTGTTATCACTACTTTTATTCCTTTTAATTGGGCTTTATACGTCAACATTTCGATTAACCGATAATGGGGAATATTCAGAAATTGTTGATTATTCCTTTTCCCTAAGTTAATTGATTGTTTCCAGGCTGCATTATGCCCAATGACTAAAATTCCAATTTGATACTGTTGACACCAATCTATGACTCTTCTGCTGGCTGTATGCAGATAATTTTCTACTCTACAGTTGCGTTTATGAGTGAGCTTTTTTAATCTTTGAGATTGGTTTTGATTCTCTTTGATTTTTAGCTGGGATTGTAAACAGGAACGTTGTTTATTGTAAAAGGTGTTAATCGCTTTTAAGGGTCTGCCTTTAATCAAAAGAGGTCGGACACCTGTTTGATTGGTAGTTACAGCCATTAAGTTATTAACGCCTAAGTCTATACCTGCTATTTCTTGATGATGGGTTGTTTCCTCTGCTTTTTCATAAACGATTTCGATGACATAACAACTGCTTTTCGGCACAATCCTCGCCTCGATTATTTCCTTTTGTGATGTCGGAATTTTTATTTCACTCATCGAGAGGTGACAAATTCCTGTTTTTAACGCTTTTTTCGAGATGGCTGAGTGAGGATAAGGGAGAATATTGCGCCCCTTGGTTTTATGTTTATACCCCGGAATTTTGGGTTGACCTAAGAAGTTTTCGGGATGTTTCTGCCGGACTTTTACAGCTTGAAAATAACTGGTCCAGGCTGAATCTAATCGGCGGATGATTTGCTTACTCACTTTTGTGGGTAAGGCTTTGTAGTCCGGGGTTTGTGAGAGCCGGTGGTAAAGTTGATTAAAGTTTAATTTTTGGTGGTGTTGAAAGAAGTGTTGACGATAATGATAATTAGCTAGATTAAACAAATTTTTCGACAAAAAAGCCTTCTGGTCAATTTCTGACCAGAGAGGATGGTTTTTGGCGATGAAATGACGTTCAACTAGCTTCATGTTGGGATTATACTGTCAACAGGGCGCTCACGAAAAACTCCCTCGCCCAAACTGATCATGATTGGCATTTAGCTATCAAAATGACTAAGATTGAGCAGAATTAGTGATATTTTTGGCAACTGGATTTACCCCCAAAAACCCGGTTTCTTTGAGAAACCGGGTTTTTATGGATTACCAACGGGGTTGACTCGAAACGCGCTGTGATTGTTGGTTGTACATCGCTAATAGAACCTGACCCGGGTCAACCCAACGACCGCCATATTTTAACCCCCAGTGTAAATGGGGGCCTGTCGTGCGTCCAGTCATACCCACTCGGGCAATTCTTGTCCCCGCAGGGACAACTTGACCTTCCCAGAGTTGAATACCACCGTCATTATCAATAAAGTAGCGACCTTGAGCGTTTTTCTCCACCCGTCCTTGAACATGACAATAGATGTGCGTCCACTGTCCCGAATCAATTGCAATCCCAGTGCCACAACGGCCATCTTCCCAGACTTCCACAACGGTTCCTGTCCACCAATTGCGAATATAACTTCCCATCGGGGCTGCTAAATCTAAACCGTAGTGAAACCCACTTGNTATCAATAAAGTAGCGACCTTGAGCGTTTTTCTCCACCCGTCCTTGAACATGACAATAGATGTGCGTCCACTGTCCCGAATCAATTGCAATCCCAGTGCCACAACGGCCATCTTCCCAGACTTCCACAACGGTTCCTGTCCACCAATTGCGAATATAACTTCCCATCGGGGCTGCTAAATCTAAACCGTAGTGAAACCCACTTGAACGATACCCAAAACCGGATGTATACTCCTGAAAATTTTCGACTGGGAAAGAGGCCCCTGACCAATCCAGTCCAGTCGCCACTTGATTTGTGCCATATTCTCTCGCACTAACCAGCTTTTGCCATCCAAACGGCGCCAGACTTAAGCTGATTAACCCGGCTAATAGCAACATCCGTTTTGGACGAATCCATTTTTGGCTAGGCTTTGGTGTTGACTGTCCCATTGATCTGTTTGACTCCTCTTTACAGTGATCAGTTATCAGTCACCAGTGAACAGTGAGCAGTTTTTTCAGTGATCAGTTATCGGTTATCAGTTATCAATATTCTCTATTCACTGTCTACAGTGATTACTGTTCACTGGTGAGATGCCTGCTTGCCACCCCAGTTTTAATTCGATGACAATCAGCAACCAACCGGATTGAATTGCAGCAGACACATGAGCCAGTATTCTACTCTATGTTGGCTCCATAGAGAATANACTGTTCACTGGTGAGATGCCTGCTTGCCACCCCAGTTTTAATTCGATGACAATCAGCAACCAACCGGATTGAATTGCAGCAGACACATGAGCCAGTATTCTACTCTATGTTGGCTCCATAGAGAATAGCTCGGTTGAATTTCTGTAACGTTTTGTCTATGATCAAGTCTAATTTGCGCCGTTACCCTGTATAAGTCAAGGATTAATCACAAATTCCTCATTTAGAAATTCACCATAAAATCACCCATGCTATTTGATATCTTCCCTTTTCGGTTTAACCTTGATGCAACAACAATTGCAGCAGCAGCTTTGTGGTCACTCGCTCTCTACTGGGGATTTTCTCCCCTCAGTGAATGGGTGATCGAACAACTTAACCGTTGGTTTAACTTTGCTGAACAAGGACTCTACACTTCAAAAAAAGAGTTTGAACGGACTCGCGCTGCCCGAGAATCTCAAAACGCTTTTTATGCTTCCTTGTTTAGCATTGTGCCGTTTTTAATCGTCGGTAGCCTATGTAATTGGGCTGTAGAAGCCGGATTAGATAGCAGTTGGGCGATCGCAATGGGAATGATTGCTTGTATTAGTGGCGGTGTCTATGAACTCGGACGCCGAGACTCCCAACAACGAGGCTAAAAAGCTTACAGGGAAAAGGTTACAGGTTACAGGAAATAGTTTTGTAGGGGCGGGTTCCACACAAATCTATGTCTCCAATCAATAACCTATATAAACCCGCCCAACCCCCTCACATCTCACCAGTGTCGGGGCGGGTTGATCAATGTTGTTTTTGGGTGTCAGTCAACCTCTGTGAACCCGCCCCTACCTCTCGTTACTACGCCATGATGGTTTTCAGGTCGCCCGTCGTATTCAACGGTTGTAGAGCCGCATAGAGGCGGTTCAGCGCATTAACATAAGCTTGGGCAGAAGCAACAATAATATCAGTATTCGCCGCATGACCGGAAAACACCCGACCTTCTGAACGTAAACGAATCGTTACTTCTCCGATCGCATCAATTCCGGCGGTAACAGACTGTACCGAAAACTCGATTAACTCATTGGGAATATTTACAACCCGGTTAATCGCTTTATACACCGCATCGACAGGCCCAGTCCCAATCGCTGCATCCATCAATTCTTCTCCCGTTGGGGTTCTTAACATCACCGTCGCCGTCGGACGGGCGCGATCGCCACAGGAGACTTGAACCAATTCTAAGCGGAACAATTCCGGGGCTTGGTGAATTTCGTTATTGGCAATCGATTCTAAATCCCAGTCGGTGATTTCTTTCTTTTTGTCGGCTAAATCTTTGAACTTGATAAAGGCTTTATTAATCTCCGAATCTGACAATTCAAAACCCAATTCTTTCAAACGATTTTGGAAAGCGTGACGGCCGGAATGTTTACCCAATACAATCAGATTATTATTTAATCCAATCGACTGAGCATCCATAATCTCATAAGTCAGCTTATTTTTGAGAATACCATCTTGGTGAATTCCTGACTCGTGAGCAAAAGCATTCGCCCCAACAATGGCTTTATTCGGTTGTACCAACATTCCCGTTAAATTGGAAACCAAACGAGAGGTTTTGTAGATTTCCTGGGTATTAATCTGAGTCAAGGGAACTTCTGATTCGGCCGGACGACCGAAGAACGGATTATAATATTGTCGGCGCACATGAAGCCCCATGACTAATTCTTCTAAAGCGGCATTTCCGGCTCGTTCCCCAATCCCATTAATCGTACATTCAAGTTGACGAGCGCCATTTTTCACGGCTTCTAGGAAGTTCGCCACCGCCAAGCCTAAATCATTGTGTCCGTGAACCGAAATAATCGCCTGATCGATATTGGGAACATTTTCTTTAATGCCGCGAATTAAAGCCCCAAATTCGCTCGGTGTGGTATAACCGACTGTATCGGGAATATTAACCGTTGTTGCCCCTGCGGCGATCGCTCGTTCGAGGACTTGATAGAGAAATTCCGGATCAGATCGTCCGGCATCTTCCGGGGAAAATTCGACATCCTCCACAAAAGATTTAGCATAGGCGACCATTTCAGGAACGATCTCTAAGACCTCTTCCCGCGTCTTTCTCAGCTTATATTGCAGGTGAATGTCGGAAGTCGCCAAAAAGGTATGAATGCGCTTGTGAACGGCAGGTGCTAGGGCGCGGGCTGCGGTTTCGATATCAGAACGCACGGCACGGGCTAAACTACAAATTACTGGCCCGTCTTCTGTCCCAACGGTTTCAGCGATGCGATGAACGGCTTCAAAATCCCCCTGACTGGCGAAGGCGAACCCTGCTTCAATCACGTCTACTCCTAAACGTGCCAATTGTCGAGCAATAATCAGTTTTTCGTCTACATTTAGGGTAGCGCCTGGACATTGTTCGCCATCTCGCAGGGTGGTATCAAAAATAATAATACGGTCAGGATTGGGTTGAATTTTCATGGATTTGGAACCTCCAACTCTAAGTGAACAATTAAACGATAACGAAGCCAAACGACAGGGTGATATTTTTGTTTGCCGTCGAGTTTTTGACGCACTCTTGTTAATAGTCTACTTTTTCTATTTGATCTCGAATATCATTGAGGTCGATGTATCGATCCGTAGCATTTCGCAGTTCCCGGGCGATCATTCCTTCCGTTGAGACTACCGTAATATGAGTATTTTTTGAGCGTAGGAGTTCGATAGCGCGTTCAAAATCGCCATCTCCGCTAAATAAAACGACCCGATCATACTGTTCGACTGTGTTGAACATATCAACGACAATTTCAATGTCTAAGTTGGCTTTTTGAGAGTATCGACCTGAGCTATCATCGTAGTATTCTTTGAGGATTTTTGTCCGCACGGTATAACCTAAACTAATCAAAGCATCTCTGAATCCTCGTTGATCTTGTGGGTCTTTCAGGCCAGTATACCAGAAGGCGTTCACCAGAATGACATCGGACTGTTCATGTTTGAAATAGCTCAAGACTCGCCGGGGATCAAAAAACCAGCCATTTTTTTGCTGTGCGTAGAACATATTGTTACCGTCAACAAATATAGAAAGACGGTTTTTTGAGTTAAGCATAGAAAGTTTAGACCTAGATATTTGTAGAAAAGAATTTAAGCTAATTATCTTATCTTAACATCTGGATTGTCACAAAGCGTTTAGGTCGGTTCAGCTAGCTATCTGCTTCGATCCCTAATCGGTTTCAGTCCAGACTAAAGGTTTATCAATCCTCCCCAACATTAGATTTCAGTCAATTTGCTTGCCGAGAAACAGAGCATTGATCGTCGGTAATCTTTGTAACAAGTGAGCGACTGAGTAACGTTGATCAATCAGTCTTTGAGCGCGGTTTATGACTTGAGAGACTTGAAAAAAGCTCTATTGTTTGCTAATCAACTTGACACCGAGGTTGTCTGAATCAACACAACAACCTCACTCATGCAAACAGAGGTCTCCACAGAGACTTCAAATCTGATTGTCATCCGCAAGTCGCTTACTCATATTTACCTAACTTAATAGAGTTGTTCGCTCTCCAGTTCAGGGAGTNGTTTATGACTTGAGAGACTTGAAAAAAGCTCTATTGTTTGCTAATCAACTTGACACCGAGGTTGTCTGAATCAACACAACAACCTCACTCATGCAAACAGAGGTCTCCACAGAGACTTCAAATCTGATTGTCATCCGCAAGTCGCTTACTCATATTTACCTAACTTAATAGAGTTGTTCGCTCTCCAGTTCAGGGAGTCTCACAACGATATAGGCTACTTTTTCTCCTATCAACTCCACTATTGACTCACCATTGCAGGAGAGCCTCTAGCACACTTGATTTTCTTTATAAAAATAATGAGTACAATATGACTTTCCTCTAGTATACAGCGAAGAGCGCTCAGGTGAGTCAATCAAGTCCAAGACCAACTGGGAGCTAAAATTTCCTACTTTCTGCCGCCCAACGCGCCAACTCCGTGCGATTGTGAAGTCCTGTTTTGTTCAACATATTGCTAACATGACTTTCTATCGTGCGCTGACTAACCTTCATGGCTTTAGCGATATCGCGATTGGCCAGCCCTTTTGCAACCAGTTGTATAACTCGCACCTCAGTCGGGGTCAACTCCACACCGGGACGGGCTTGAACACTGGGCTGTCCATCACCCTGACGACTGTTTATCTTGATCAGACGCGAAGCTTGTCTGAGGGAAGACTCGACTTGAGCGACTAATTCTTCGGGTTCAAAAGGTTTAACAATGTAAACATCGGCTCCGATATTCAGACCTTTGACCTTATCTGGACTTTGACCCTTGGCTGACAAAAACAAAACCGGTATCCAGCCTGTACGTGGATCTTCGCGAATATGCTTAACCAGGGTGTAGCCATCCATTTCAGGCATCATAATATCGCAGATAATCAGGTCGGGTAGTTCCACGTTGAGTAGTTCAAGCGCTCTAACTCCATTTTCCGCCGTGGCGACTTCATATCCCCGAAACTCTAAATAGTCCCTGACCAGTAGGACAAGGTTCGGGTCATCATCCACCAGCATTAATCGTCTTTGCTCTCCAACTTTGATGTCCGTCATCTTGAAAATTTTTCCCTTGGGAAATCCCGCAACACATTCACAATTACGATTGTCTGTTGGAAAGCGGAGCGGGCTTCACCACCGTCCAACGGTCTGATCAAAAGCGATTTAGCTTTGAGCGATTAAGTTTATTATCACAATGTTGACATACTCCTCTGCGTAAACGAAGAGGATTCTTAACTTATGTTAATTGAAGGTTCTACGACACCACTTATTAACTCGGATTTCTCTTGATTAACAGAGCTGGAAGTCACGCCCTCGCGTTTCATCAAAGAAACAGATAAGAAAAGGATTTAACGGATTCACTACCCATCCCCGTTCTCAAAGGACAGGGCTTTCCGCTCGTTTTCGGTAATCGCAGTGATCGGTAATCTTCGTAGATTCCGAAACAACGTTACAATTTTTGTTAGAATATTCACCTGTTTTACCAAAAAATTGGGGTAGGCGCCTCGCCCTTCTAGGGCGACTTTTTGATAGGATTAAGATGTGGCAAGGGTAATCAACCACATTAAAAACCCAGTCGCCGAAAGGCAATGCACCTTGAAAACTGAAGTTATGGGGTTGCAGTGTAGGAAAGCGTGCATCGGGTAAAAACTAGCCTGCGGCAACGCTGCGCGTACAAGCAACAAGTACAGAGAAACCGACATTTTGAGGTTTTGAACTGTAGGGTAGGGCATACCCAAACAGGCTTCTGTAATGGAGCAAAACGCTAGGGGAGAAAATCATCTCTGGCATAGACAGGGCAACCTGTGTGTGTTAAGTGAATTCGTTGAACCAAGAATCCTCTTGCCTTTAGGCAGAGGAGTGTCAAGACACGCTTATTCCAATTGACTCGGAGTTGCACTCTCATCTTGATTGCAGCCTTCTGAAGATTGAATCATTTGGGGATCGCTTAAGGGATGAGTCAGAAACGCATAGTCTTCCACGACCTGTGAACCGATTAAATGTTCTTGGATAATTCGCTCAATCACAGGTGGAGTCACGGCGCGATACCAAACACCCTCGGGATAAACCACTAAGATAGGCCCATCACAGCAAACCCTCAAACAGTTGGCTTTCGTGCGAAAAATAAAGCTTGGACGTTCCGGTGTGGGTTGGTCGAGTTTTAATTCTTTTAAACGTTTTTTGAGGTATTCCCAGGCTTCCAGACTAGCCGATTTTGAGCAACACTTTGGTAAGGTCTGATCCGCACAAATGAAAATATGACGGCTAATTTGCTCAAGTCCTAAAGTTTTGACCGCCCTAGCGATGGGGTTAGATGAAAGTTGAGTCTGACTATTTGGGGGATTTGAGAATAGAGATTTCGAGGTAAAGGAATTTTTCATAATCAGTCAGTTTCCGGTGAGGGATATCCCTGACACTCTCACAACAAGCGGTGTAGAGGTCGTTGGGTCTGAGTCAGATTTCCCAAGAATATAGGCTTTGGGAGGCTTTGAAACATTCCTCATGTTAACAAAACCTGGTAGCCCCCCTGCAAAAGTTCGGGAACCCGTACTGATTTCTCCGTTGCCATAGGATTTGTCAGTTCGCTAAATTAGCACTCAGGAAGAAAGAGTGCTAACTCTTCATTTCTCGAAAGGAAGGGCGACAAATAGACATCCTTCCGTCGCACAGGTTGTATGTCCGCTCAATTGTTTTTTTGTAAGCCCATCAAAGGAGATTAGTATATGGCTGCTGTAGCCCTAAATGTATCCACCGTTAAACCATTAGGTGAGCGCGTTTTTGTTAAAGTAAGCGAGTCTGAAGAGAAAACCGCAGGGGGGATTCTACTTCCCGATACGGCTAAAGAAAAGCCCCAAGTCGGAGAAATCGTTGCAGTTGGCCCCGGAAAGCGCAACGATGATGGTTCTCGCGCAGAAATGGAAGTCCAAATCGGAGACAAAGTTCTCTACTCTAAGTATGCCGGAACCGATATTAAGCTCGGTGGCGATGAGTACGTGCTGTTAGCAGAAAAAGACATTTTGGCAATTGTCAGCTAGTTCTCTAGTATTCATCTTGACCCAACAGCAGATTTTTCTTCATACTCTGCAATTCCACTCCACAACTTAAACAAACAAACACAACACCACTATGGCTAAACGTATAATTTACAACGAAAATGCTCGTCGCGCTCTAGAACGAGGCATGGACATCTTGGCTGAAGCCGTTGCTGTCACTCTTGGCCCGAAAGGTCGGAACGTCGTTCTCGAAAAGAAATTTGGTGCGCCCCAAATCGTTAATGATGGCGTCACCATTGCCAAAGAAATCGAATTAGAAGACAACATTGAGAATANCCACTATGGCTAAACGTATAATTTACAACGAAAATGCTCGTCGCGCTCTAGAACGAGGCATGGACATCTTGGCTGAAGCCGTTGCTGTCACTCTTGGCCCGAAAGGTCGGAACGTCGTTCTCGAAAAGAAATTTGGTGCGCCCCAAATCGTTAATGATGGCGTCACCATTGCCAAAGAAATCGAATTAGAAGACAACATTGAGAATACGGGTGTCGCCTTGATTCGTCAAGCCGCTTCTAAGACCAACGATGCCGCAGGCGACGGTACCACCACAGCCACCGTTCTGGCTCACGCGATGGTCAAAGAAGGCTTACGCAACGTTGCAGCCGGTGCTAACCCCATTGAACTGAAGCGCGGTATTGACAAAGCCACTGCTTTTCTCGTAGAGAAGATCGCGGAACACGCTCGTTCTGTAGAAGATTCTAAGTCTATTGCTCAAGTCGGTACGATCTCGGCTGGAAACGATGAAGAAGTCGGTCAAATGATCGCTTCCGCGATGGATAAGGTGGGTAAAGAAGGTGTGATTTCCCTTGAAGAAGGTAAGTCCATGACCACCGAACTGGAAATCACCGAAGGGATGCGCTTCGATAAAGGCTACATCTCGCCTTACTTCGCTACCGATACTGAGCGGATGGAAGCTGTTCTCGATGAGCCGTTTATCTTGTTAACCGACAAGAAAATTGCTCTGGTTCAAGACTTGGTTCCGGTTCTCGAACAAGTGGCTCGTTCCGGTCGTCCTCTGCTGATTTTAGCGGAAGATATCGAGAAAGAAGCATTAGCAACTTTGGTGGTTAACCGTTTGCGCGGTGTGCTGAATGTTGCTGCTGTTAAAGCTCCTGGCTTTGGCGATCGCCGTAAAGCGATGCTCGAAGATATCGCTGTTCTCACAGGGGGTCAAGTGATCACCGAAGATGCAGGTCTGAAGCTGGAAAATGCCAAGCTCGATATGCTCGGTAAAGCTCGCCGCATCACCATCACCAAAGACAATACAACCATCGTTGCAGAAGGAAATGAGTCCTCTGTGAAGGCTCGTTGTGAACAACTGCGTCGTCAAATGGAAGAAACTGAGTCTTCCTACGATAAAGAAAAACTGCAAGAACGCTTGGCTAAATTGGCAGGTGGGGTTGCTGTAATCAAAGTTGGTGCGGCGACTGAAACTGAAATGAAAGATCGCAAATTGCGTTTAGAAGATGCGATCAACGCCACCAAAGCCGCCGTTGAAGAAGGTATTGTTCCCGGTGGTGGTACAACTCTGGCTCACCTGTCTCCTCAAGTCGAACAATGGGCGAAGGCTAGCTTATCCGGTGAAGCGTTAACAGGTGCTTTAATTGTTTCTCGGGCGTTGGCTGCTCCCCTGAAGCGGATTGCTGAAAACGCAGGTGAGAACGGTGCTGTGATTGCAGAACGAGTTAAAGAAAAAGACTTTAACGTGGGTTACAATGCGGCAACAAACGAGTTTGTTGATATGTTTGATGCAGGTATCGTTGACCCCGCTAAGGTGACTCGTTCGGCTCTGCAAAATGCAGCTTCTATCGCCGGTATGGTCTTGACAACTGAGTGTATTGTTGCTGACAAGCCTGAACCGAAGGATAATGCACCTGCTGGCGCTGGTATGGGCGGCGGCGATTTCGACTACTAATTTCTAATCTGAATTCTCCAACAACTCTTGGAGTTGTCTAAGATTTAAAGGGTAGGTGTTTAACCTACCTTTTATTGTTTTGTTTATTGGCTAATATAGCACTACATGGTTTCAAATCAATCTGAACAGCTTCAACTCAAAATTACCATAGCGAGACAGGAAGATTTAAGTCTTTTGAATCATCTTTATTCCCAAATGGATGATTTGCCTTTACTTTCTGATGATCAAATCGAAGAACTTTTTAATAAAATTAATCAAATCCCCAACTATAAAATTTATCTAGTCTGGTTAGAAGAAAAAGCGGTGGGAACATTTAGTTTGTTATATGTTCCGACGATGATGCACCGGGGATTTCATCAATTTGCAGTCTTAGATGCGGTGAGTGTTGATTCAGTTTATCGCAGTCAAGGTATCGGTAAAGCCATGATTCGCACCGCCCTGAAACTGAGTGCAGAAGCCGGATGCTATAAAGTGACTCTTTCCTCTAATCTTCATCGCGATCGCGCCCATGCTTTTTATGAATCCCTCGGTTTTCAACAACATGGTTGGAGTTTCAGCCTAAAAGTTGTACCCGAAGTTTAGCTTTTGGGGTAATGTAGATAAAGACAATCGCTATTTCTAATAACCTCACATCTAAGCAATTTATCCTAAATCAACAATGAAAATATTGAGTAACCTGCTTGCTAAAGCAACTTCTGTTCAACCGCCTAGAATTAAAAAGAAACCTCGGGGAATTCATATCAAGTCGCCCCAAGAAATTGAAATCATGCGACAAGCTAGCAAAATTGTAGCAACTATTCTCAAAGAAATTGCTGCAATGGTACAGCCCGGAATGACAACGGCTGATTTAGATGCTTATGCCGAAAAACGCATTCGGGAAATGGGAGCCACTCCCAGTTTTAAAGGGTATTATGGTTTTCCCGCTTCGATTTGTTCTAGCATTAATAATGAAGTGGTGCATGGCATTCCCAGTCGTCGGAAAGTGATTCGAGCGGGAGATGTTTTAAAAGTTGATACGGGAGCTTATTATCAAGGGTTTCATGGAGATTCTTGCATTACGATTCCTGTCGTTGAAGTGGCACCGGAAGCAGCAAAATTAATTCGTGTCGCCGAAGAAACGCTTTATAAAGGTATTGAACAAGTGAAAGCAGGTGCTTATTTACTCGATATTGCGGGAGCGATTCAAGATTACGCCTCAGCCAATGGTTTTCGCGTTGTTGAAGAATTTACAGGTCATGGTGTCGGAGAGAATTTACACGAAGAACCTTGTGTTTTTAATGTTCGTACCTACGATTTACCGAATGTTAAATTAAAAGCTGGGATGACTTTAGCGATTGAACCGATTTTAAATGCAGGTTCTCGATTTACTCGGATTTTGTCGGATAAATGGACAGCCGTTACTGTTGATCATTCACTTTCGGCTCAATTTGAACATACGGTTTTAGTCACAGAAACGGGTTATGAAATTCTCACAGATCGCTCTAAAGTTTAAGACTCAACCTTAAAATAAGATTCTCTCCCTTTTAGAAATATTGGGGAGAGATGTCTAAAATAAACCGGGAAAAATGATCGATTTAGAGATAAAAATTGTTGATTATTCAGAGGCGGTGAATGAAATTAGAGCCATCCGACATCAAGTTTTTACCGTTGAACAAGGCGTTGAACCAACACTCGAATTTGATGGGAAAGATCACACCGCCCAACATTTACTCGCTTACTTCAATTCTCAACCTGTAGGAACTGCAAGAATTCGGTATTTATCTCCTCAAACCGCCAAAATTGAACGGTTAGCGGTGCTTTCGACAGCGAGAGGGCGAGGAATGGGTCTAAAATTAATGGAAGCTGCATTAGACGTAATTGCATCAAAAAAAGTTGAAGAAACGGTGGTTCATGCTCAAGAGTATATTAAACAATTATATCACAATTTGGGATTTCAGCAAGTAGGAGAACGGTTTGACGAAGCGGGGATTTCCCATGTTAAAATGATTAAAAAAATGTCTGTTTGAAAATCAAACTTGCAGATGAATCAAAGTTGGCCTTTCGCAACTCGACGCCGATTTATTCAAGCTGTGGGAACTTTGGCGGGATTGAGTTTTGCCAAACTTACCCAGTCCTCAACAGCGACAGAAAAACCAGTTTATTATGTTTCTCCCTCGGGAAACGATGCAAATCCCGGAACTTTTGAACAGCCCTGGGCGACCATTCAAAAAGCTGCTGAAACCTTAACCGCAGGGGATAAAGTTTTTATTCGGGGCGGAACTTATCGAATTTCTGAACGCATTTATCCGCGAAATTCGGGAACAGAAAATCAGTGGATTATTTACGCCGGATATCCCGGTGAAACGGTGATTATTGATGCGGATGATGTCTATGTGGGGCCGCCCGTCGGTGAACCGCCTTTCCCTCGCGATCAAGGTGCTTTTCAAATCGAAGGAAAACATCATATTCTCATCAAAAATTTAACTCTGAAAAATTCCCATAACGGCGGATTTGTGGTTCGAGACAGTCACCATATTGACTTCTATAATAACACAACTATTAACACTTTTTCATCGGGAATTTTTATCGGTAGAGGATGCTATCAGCATAAAGTTTTGGGGAATACGGTAATTAATGCCAATACCAATGAAATGTTAATTGAACATCCCGGCTATCCCTATCAGAGTAGTGTCGGCCCCCACGAAGGGATTACTATCGGAAGCGTTGAAGATTTTGAAGTTGCTTACAATCAAGTTTGTTACTGTGCAAAAGAAGGAATAGATTGCAAAGGAACACCCAAGCGAGGAAAAGTTCATCATAATTATACACATCACTGTCGCCGTCAGGGGCTTTATATAGACTCTTGGCGGGATGTATTGGAAGATATTGAATTCTATGAAAATGTCGTCCACGACTGCGAAACGGGAATTGCAATTTCTGCCGAAGACGGGCCAAAAATTGATAATATTCGGATTCATCATAACTTGGTTTTTAATAATCGGGCGACCGGAATTTTTCTTTCCCGTTGGGGGAAAGATCGGCTAAAAACTAACATTCAAATTTATAACAATACCATTCATCGGAATGGCTACGGTTTGAAAAATACTCCCGACCCTCATTGGTTAACGGGCGGACTCTATTTTTACACCACAAATCTAGAAAATGTGGTTGTCAGAGATAACATTTTCAGCGATAACGCCTGGTTTAAAATTGGTTACAGCAGTGAATTTGAACCGGATGCTTTTCAGACAAAAAATATTCAAATTCAATCGAATTTATTTTTCGATAACAATACCGTTACCTATCCTGTTAATCTCGATGAATGGGCAAATGATCGAGTTTATGCGACAAAAGGAGAGGATTTTATCGAAGCCGATCCTTTATTTGAACATCCACTCAATGCTAACTTTTATTTACAACGTTCCTCCCCCGCAGCCCAGAAGAATTTCGGGGTTTTTCCGGCGAATGCAACTAAAAACTTTTGGTGGAGTGTGAACTTTCCCCCTCAGTTAAATCATCCCTCAGAATTGAGTTAACGATAGATAGTAATCTGGCAAAAAATCGCCTAGAATTAGGGTGTATCTATTTTTTGAGTTGAAGGCACTCTTTCGACGGTTTAATCAGATATAAAGTAAAGTTTATAATGGTTTGTCAAGTTTAAGTTTTTGTTATGTCAAAACTATTGAATATATCTTTAATTAGTGGAGTTGTTACTCTGTCTCTATGTCTGACATTATTGTATGCTGACTTCAATAGAGTTAACCGGATAAAACAGTCAAAGGATTCTCAGAATAACCTTTCAGCAACAGAATCTCAGCATCAGGAAATCGAGGATGAATTAGTCTACGATGAGGATACAGTTAATAAACTTTATAAAGATTTAGAATATTGGTTAAAAAGAGAAAACTGGAAAATTGCCGATCTGATTACTGGGGAAATATTACTGCATATTCTTAATCGGACTGAACAGGGTTGGTTTGATATTGAATTACAGCAGCAGATTCCTTGTAAAGAGTTCAATAAAATTGACAAGCTTTGGTTAAAATATAGCAAAAAACGCTTTGGTTTTACGGTTCAAAGGCAAGTCTTTTTGAAATATAATGAGAGTTTAGAAGGGTATAATGAAGAAGAACTTAAATTTAAAGATTGGACAACCGGACACAAACAATTTGCTACCGATGTTGGATGGTTGAAAGATGAAAAATGGCTCAAGTATTCGGAATTAGCTTGGAACAATCTTGAAGAGGCTCCCAAAGGTCATCTTCCCATCGCAGCTAGATTTTGTAGCTTTGGACAAAAACCGATAATGTGCTGGGGAATTCGGACAGGACTGAGATTTTCACTCCTCTCTCGAGAATGTTTTATTCCTCCCGAGAAGAATTCATGGATGAAAAGATTTTGGAATTTTGACTGATTTTTAGAATTAAGACGGAAATTCGAGTTTTTCTAAGAGAACCTGTAAGGCGATCGCCAATTTTTCATCTTCTAATNCTCCTCTCTCGAGAATGTTTTATTCCTCCCGAGAAGAATTCATGGATGAAAAGATTTTGGAATTTTGACTGATTTTTAGAATTAAGACGGAAATTCGAGTTTTTCTAAGAGAACCTGTAAGGCGATCGCCAATTTTTCATCTTCTAATTTTTGGTTGATTAAAGTTTGCAGTCGTTGACTCGCTAAACCTTTATTATTTGTTTGTATCCCCTGATAAACTTCATCCCAAACCGATTTTATCTCCAGTTGACTGGGTTGAATATTCCTTTGAATATAAGCCGCCAACTCCAATAAACTCATGGCTTCAAAGCGGGATTTATCCCAGTTTAACAGCCAGTTATCTGTACGAAAGGGAAACGCCGGAAGATCGGCTTCGTTGTAAAGGTTTCCAACGGGATTATTTGCCCAACCATAACGAACCGCTACCGGTTGTTTAACGGCTTCACTGGTTAAAATACCCGATTTCCTTCTATCTTTCCATC
>NZ_LATL02000054.1 GCF_000972705.2 Limnoraphis robusta CS-951
TTGACATACTCCCCGCATTAAAATGACGGGGATTCTGAACTCAAACAACAGTTGCAGCGAATACCTGTCTTATACCGTCTAATTCAAGAGTCGATGCCCCAACTCTCTTGATATTTAAAGAGGCATTTTCATCACGTCCGTTAACACTTGAACAGGACGGACAACGCCATTCTCTAATATTTAATTCCAGTTTTTTCAGAACATGACCACAGTGGAAACAAGTCTTAGAAGAAGGATACCACTGGTCAATAAAGACGATTAATTTACCTTTTTTCAGGCTAACCCATTTCAGTATTTCAATAAATTCACCGAAGGCTAAGTCACCTATTTTTCGCCCCCAAAGCCTTTGCATTCCTTTTAGGTTTAAAGTCTCGAAGCAGAGTACATCAAACAGGTCGGTGAGTTGATGAGCTAGCTTCCAGAACCAATCCCGGCGACGGTTTACAACTTTCTCATGCTGGCGAGCAAGATGCTTCCTCGCTTTCTCCCAGTTATTAGAACCTTTACGCTTTTTAGACAAACTTCGAGACGCTTTCTTAACATCATTGAGTGCTTGCTTGAAAAACTGCGGCGATTGTATTGAGAACCCTTCTGAACAGGTTAAAAACGTCTTTATCCCGAAATCAAATCCCGCGATTTTACCCGTCGAAACAGATGAAGAACAAGGAAGAACGGATTCACTTATCTGTTGGCAGCCAAGATCTGTGCGACCCACAGACAACTTAATCCGTTTTTCGATTTCATATCCGTTTTTAGTCTCTGACTTGATTTCAGCGTGGTTACTGTTATCGACAACAACCAATAAAAACATCTCACCAAGAGGTGTTCTCTTTACCGTTATAGTTTTGACTTTTCCCTCAATCGGTTGAGAATCCCAGAATTGATAGACTTTACTACCAATCTTGATTCTGTTACCACTGAAAAATTTGTATCCAGCTTGTTTTAGAGTGAATGATTTGTACTTCTTAACCTTCTTGAAATTAGGCGGTCTAACTCCTTTCTTGTTGTGTTTGAAGAACATTTGGTAGGCTTTTTCAATGCGCTGACAAATATCTTGAACAGCTTGAGAACCTACTAATTGCCAAAACTTGTTACGTTTTCTTAATTTGGAAATATGCTTTTGAAGATCTGCACAGTTCAAGTGTTTGCCCCATATCCGGTAGTACCGTTTATGCAAGGCAATACAATGATTATAGATAACTCCTGCTGCATTGATAGTGAGCTTGAGATATCTATTTCGCTTGTGTTGATAGAACTTAAACTTAAGTGTCTTCATAGTTTTATGATGATAACATGAACTGTAGGCTATTACAATCTATTAACATGAAATCGACATATAGACACTTTAACCACGCCGTCGGAAATGCTACTGTGCATTTGGCGCAATTCCTTGCCGCCGAAAGAGGTTATTCTATAGAAACGAACCATTAAAGCTGAGATGTATAGAGGTTTTACAGTCGGTCGAAGAACGATAATAAATGGGCTATCAAAGCAATAGAGGTCGCTTCAGATAATCTTCACCTTCTTGTAGAATATGATCCACACCATTCAATTGCTCAAGTTGTTGAAGCTTTTCAGGGTAGAACGTCTCGATTTCTTAGACAAGAATTCCCAGAATTGTTAAAACTGCCTAGCTTGTGGACTCACTCTTATATGTTTGATACTACTGGGAAAATAAGCAGCAAAAGAATACTTGAATATATCAACGACCCACATCATGGCTAACCTTTCACTGCCAAATAAATTTTGCTCCCTCGCTTTTATCCCCCGATTAAAATGCGCTTGCTCTACGCTTCGCCACCGTAAATCTTTGACTCAACTGCCGTAATGCTTTTATGATAAAACCAAGAGAGTTTAGTCAACGATGAGTCTGAGATTATGCCCAAAACGGTCGCCGACGTAATGACATCTAGCCCAATCTTGGCCAGGCCTGATATGCCTCTCAAAGAAGCCATCCTGATTTTAGCAGAACACCAGATTAGCGGTCTTCCCGTGGTTAACGATGAAGGCAAGTTAGTAGGTATTATCTCGGAAACTGATATTATCTGGCAGGAAAGCGGTGTCACGCCTCCTCCTTATATTACGATTCTCGATAGTGTGATTTATCTGGAAAATCCATCCCGTTACGAAAAAGAACTTCACAAGGCTCTAGGTCAAACCGTTGAAGAAGTGATGACAACAGGGCAAATAGCAACGATTACCCCGAATCAATCTCTCTCAGAAGCAGCACGTTTACTCAATGAAAAGCGAGTTCATCAATTACCTGTATTAGACGAAGGGGGGAATGTGATCGGTATTCTCACCTGTGGAGACATTATTCGCACGATGGCAGCCAGTTGACGATTCCTTGGCTATTGCGTCTTCTAGTTGACATCCTCCCGTCGCTTTTAGCGAGGGATTCCTAGACTTGACAATCTAGGTTTCTGCTTCACCCACAAAAGATGATAAGATTTGAAGTCTCAAATCAACCCGAAGACTGAGGTTAAATTTGAAGACCTTGGCCAAGTCAATAGGAATTTATAAAAAACGCCAAACCTTGAGAAAAAACCTTTTAACAACATGAGCATTACTCCAGAGTCCGTTCAACAGTTGCTCAGTTCAGAAGATTTAGGCGATCGCTTACGTGGAGTCAATCAACTCCGTCAGCTAGAACCCGAAACGGCTTTTGCTCTGATTCAATCGGCTGTTGCGGATCGAGATACCCGAGTCCGCTATGCGGCTGTGAGTCAATTATCGACCTTGGGCGAGCAAGATCGCACTCGTGCATTACAACTCTTACGAGAATGCTTACTCCAAGATCCAGAAGCCGATGTCAAGGCGGCAGCAGCCGATGCGATTGGAGGACTCAAATTGCGTGAAGCCTTTGATGAGTTAGAGCAAGTTTATCATAATACTTCAGAATGGTTGATTAAATTGAGTATTGTGGCAGCATTGGCTGAACTGGGAGAACCAAGGGGATTTGAATTGCTAGAAGATGCCCTTAAAGGTGACAATGACCTGATCCGAACCGTTGCTATCGGCGCAATGGGAGAACTTGGGGATCGGCGAGCAATTCCTTTACTGCTTCCTTATGCTGGTGATCCAGACTGGCAGATCCGACATCGGGTTGCTCAAGCTTTAGTTCATTTAGGTGCTTCCCCAGAAGCCGAAGAAACGCTCAAGCAACTCGCCAGTGATCAAGTTGAAGCTGTAGCCCAAGCTGCTCAAAGGTTAGATCAGATCAAAAGCTAAATCTAGCAGGAACTTGGCGAACGTTGAGGGTTTGTCAGTAAAGTTGCCAGAACAACTGCTTCCGAGAAGAGGTGTTTTCTGGTAGCTTAACTATATGAGAGTCATTTAAAGCTGGGTATCCGCTCTCGTACCGTCGTTGTACTTACTATTTGTTCGTTGTTTGGGAGAACAAGATGTTAACAATTCTGTTTCAATTTTTTTTAGCCGCCTTGGTGATTCTTTCGTTTATCATGGTTGTTGGTGTTCCGTTTGCCTACGCTTCTCCACAAAATTGGAGTCAGTCTAAGCCTCTGTTGTATATTGGTTCAGGACTCTGGATCGCCTTAGTGCTTCTGGTTGGAGTCTTAAACTACTTAGTGGTTTAATTGAGAGATTGGGTTAGAGGCTCAGGTTATTCACAAAAATTAGGGCTGAATTGTCGAACCTCTGACCCTGGCCACAGAAAGAGAGGATCACAGGCATGACCGTTTTTGAAGGAAATTTTACTCAAACTGACTCATTCAAGTTTGCAATTGTTATTGGTCGTTTTAATGACTTAATTACCAGTAAGTTGTTAGAAGGCTGTCAAGATTGTCTCAAGCGGCATGGGGTAGATGCCGATCCTCAAGGAACGCAAGTTGATTATGTCTGGGTTCCGGGTAGTTTTGAGATTCCCTTAGTGGCGCATCAATTAGCCCTGAGTCGGCGCTACGATGCGATTATCTGTTTGGGAGCCGTGATTAAAGGACAAACTCCTCACTTTGATTATGTGGCGGCAGAAGTCTCAAAAGGCATCGCAGCGACGGGATTTCAAACGGGTACTCCGGTGATCTTTGGGGTGGTGACAACAGACACCATGCAGCAAGCCCTAGAACGAGCAGGAATTAAGAGTAATAAGGGATGGGAATATGCAATGAATGCCCTGGAAATGGCGAGTCTGATGCGCCAAATTCATGGGGCGGCTGATGGCTATGGAAATCATTCTTCGGCAGGAGGAATGTTACCGGGGGGAGCGAGTCGGGCGATCGCGGCGGAACCTTCGATCAATACACGGGAGGAAGTCCGGTAGGCTGGTAGCCCCTTGAATTTATTCAGGGGCGGAAAGACGACACGAGCCACTTTAGTTGCTGTAAGATAGTAAAGAAATGACAAGTAAAACTGTACCAACTGCGTGTTGAAGTTTTCCTAGTACGGAGAAACCCCGGCAATCCGAAAGCGTAATATTGCATTATGGCTCCGAGATACAGCAACGGCAGGAAACTGAGCGTACCGAATTGGCTCTGTGTTGGAAGTTAAGAAAGTCTTCAAGCTAAAAAAGTAAACTATCCAACTTGTTTGGTGTGTTAGAGGCGATTTGACTTGGCCTATGAGTCTGACAATTTTCGGCGTCAGAAGTTCAGAAATACCCTACGGGGATTCCCCCGAATTAATTCGGGGGAGTAGTCAAAGGAACCCTCCTACTAAATCAACCCGGTTCAGGAAAAAATTTGAAAAGTTGCTTGACAAACTGAGTTTTTTGTGGAATCCTAGAAAGAGTCAAGCAATATTGCGGGTGTAGCTCAGTGGTAGAGCGCAACCTTGCCAAGGTTGATGTCGTGGGTTCGAATCCCATCACCCGCTTACTAAAAGAATATAAAGCTTAAAAAAGCAGCAAATAGGCTATAGGATTGCTGTTATCATCGGAAATAAGGAGTGCAAGGGAATAAAATTCTCTTGTATGATATTTAATCAACTCTCAACTTCTGTCGAGTCAATACTGATGTCAGGGAGACAGTCTAGCGTTTCAACTCTAGGGAAAAATCCATGAAAATCTAAAAACTTACGAAATTGACAAGACTGAGTTGGTCAGTATGATTCATTAAGTCTGTATTTAAAATCCGTAATTCTTAAACGCTTTATCTGATAACTGCTTGTGCCATCTCAGAAAGCCCAGAAAATCGAGTTAAACGGTGATTACCCTTGCCCCTGTCGGCGGAAGGGTCACTTAGTTCCGATCACGCTGACAGAAGCCTTTGGCTGCGATCGCTGTCAGCAAATTTTTGTTGTAGATGAGAGCGGTTACTCTCTAGAACAACTCTCAACCCACTATCCTTATAAACAAGCATGGCATTGGACAGGTCATCAGTGGCATCGAGCCAGTCCGGGTTTTCGGACTCATTACTTACCCCTAGCTTTAGGAATGCTCTTAGTGCCATTGGTAATTTGGCTACCTTTGGCATTGTATTCACCGGGACCCAATATTATACTTTGGGCAATGGTTGCGGTAATGTTGGCAATGTTGCCAGCATTGATGGTCTGGCTTGCTTACAGACGGTGAGCGAAGATGATAATTGATGATTTTAGTGCTTCACCCCCGCCGACGAACCCTATTCGTCGTGCCTATACAGCGAGTATACAACTAGCAAAGACGAAAGGAGAACATCGTAGCCGTACCTTACGGGCTATGGCTGAAGCCATTAGAAAAAGGCAAAACGATATTTTAGAAGCAAACACCCTAGACTTAGAAGCCAGTCGAGAACTGGGTATTTCAGAATGTGTGAGTGAGTGGTTAAAGCTGACTCCTGAAAGGCTAGAAACAACGGTACAAATCTTGAAACGGTTGGGAGAACTTCCTGATCCCATCGGACGAGTCATCGGAGTTTCCTATCAACTCGAACAGGGTCAGACCTACTATCAACTGATTCCGATTGGGGTGGTGGGGTTAGTGTATGAAGCCTTTCCCGAATTGGGTGCAATCGCGGCAGGACTGTGCATGAAAACGGCTAATAGTTTAATTTTACTCGGTGGCAGTGAAGCGAACTATTCCAACCAAGTGATCACTCAAGCTTTACAGTCGGCGATCGAAGAAGAAGGTATGCCTATAGGCTGTTTAGAAGCCTTTCCCGCCGAACAGGAAGCCAGCATTCAAGACTTAGTGACTCAAGACCAATATATTAATCTGATCATTCCCTATGGTCGGCCCCATTTGGTGCAGCAAGTGGTCAATCAATCGACTGTTCCTGTTTTGCGTTCGGCGATGGGGAACTGCTATCTGTATTGGTCAGCAACGGCCAACGTGGAAATGGCGCGATGGATGATCTTGGATAGCCATCAAAGCAAACCTGACCCCGTTAATGCGATCGAGAAAGTATTAATCGATCCCAACCAGAAGGGTTCATCCTTAGTCAGACTTTGGAACAATCTGCGTGAAGAAGGATTTGAACTCAAAGGAGACGAACTCCTCGTCCAACAATTTCCCGAGCTAACCCTGGCTGAACCCTCAGAATGGTCACAACCCTACCTCAATAAAACCATCGCTTTTAAAGGAGTAGACAGTCTAGAAGAAGCGATCGCCTGGATGAACGAATATAGTAGTGGTCATAGCAACTGCTTGGCAACCGAATCCTATAGCGAGAGCCGTCAATTTGCCTTAGATGTCAACAGTGCCTTAACCTTTATCAATGCTTCTCCGCGATTCTCACGCCATCACAATCGAGGGGATGCGATCTTTTTAGGAATGTCCAATCAGGTGGGATATCGGCGCGGATTAATTGGCTTAGAAAGCCTAACAACCGTCAAATATATCGTCCAGGGAAATCCCAACTTTTAGCTAAAAAAACCCCAAGGGAGAGGGGAAAAAATAACGATTCATGTTGTTCATTCAAGATTCAACTGTCCCCAGCTCCCAGTCTTAGCGAATAGTGTACTCAGCCTTACTTCGTCGTTGGGACTAATTTAACTTTTTTGGCTAAACCCAACGCTTGTAAAAGTTGAATCGTCATCCAGGTCTGATCAATTTCCCACCATTGCAAACCATGACGAGCAGAATACTGGTAAGCGTGATGGTTATTGTGCCAACCTTCACCATAAGTCAGGACAGCCACCCACCAACAGTTGGTAGAAGCATCATCACAATCAAACGTGCGGTATCCAAACTTGTGGGTTGCACTGTTAACAAACCAAGTGCAGTGGAACACGGCGACAATCCGCACAAACACTCCCCAAACCACAAAAGGCCAGCCGCCCAAGAGGAAAAGCAGACCCCCTAAAGCAAACTGAACGAGAATGAAATAGTCTTGACAAAATTGATAAACCGGATCTTTGCCGATATCCTGAGTTAAGCGATCAATGTCAGCTTTTGGCGGACGAGCGTACAGCATCCAACCCATGTGACTCCACCAAAAACCCTTGTTAGAGTCATGGGGATCTAACTCATGGTCAGAGTAAAGGTGATGCATCCGGTGTGAACCCACCCAATCAATCACTCCACCCTCACAGGCTAAAGTGCCACAGAACACGAGAAAATATTCAAGCCACTTCGGCGTTTCAAAACTGCGATGAGTCACAAGGCGATGAAAACCTAGAGTAATTCCCAAGCCCCCTGTTACCCAGTGTAAAAAGACTGCAATTCCAACCGCAGCCCAACTAAAATTACTCGGAAGTAATGCAAAAAGTGCGCCGACGTGGAGAATTACCATAAAGATGATAACTTTCCATTCGGGATTAAGTTTTTTTGAAGTTGCAATCGTCATGAAAATCTGAGCTTTCTTTACGAGTCTGTCCTATTTGCGTCATAATAAGCACCACTCACGCGGTTAGGCGAGTTCGGTGATGAGCAGTAGCATTTTACAACTAGATGAAGCAAAGCAGGCACTATTTACGATCTTTTCCGGAATCGATGGTCAGGTCAAGCAAAATCTAAAACGAGTTTTAGATGCTTTTCGACAACATCGGGTCGGAACCCACCATTTTGCAGGAGTTACAGGCTATGGCCATGATGACTTGGGCCGTCAAACGCTTGATCGAGTGTTTGCGGAAATCATGGGAGCCGAAGCTGCTGCTGTCCGAGTCCAGTTTGTCTCTGGGACTCATGCGATCGCCTGTGCTTTGTTCGGTGTTTTGCGTCCAGGGGACGAAATGCTAGCTGTTGCTGGCGCTCCCTATGACACTCTAGAAGAAGTCATTGGTTTACGAGGCAAAAGTCAAGGTTCACTTCTTGAGTATGGCATTTCTTACCGTCAAATAGATCTGCAATTAGATAGAAAAATAGATTGGGAAAGTTTAAAAGTTGGTATTACCTCTAAAACACGCTTAGTCCTAATTCAGCGCTCTTGCGGCTATTCCTGGCGTTCCAGCTTATCTATTGCTGAAATTGAGAAAATTGTCCAGATCGTCAAACAGCAAAATCCCGACACGGTTTGTTTTGTCGATAACTGTTATGGGGAATTTATTGAAACCCAAGAACCCACTGCGGTGGGCGCTGATTTAATTGCGGGTTCGTTAATTAAAAATCCAGGTGGGACTATCGCGCCTGCGGGGGGATATATTGCGGGACGGGCTGAGTTAGTGGAAGCGGCGGCTTGTCGGTTAACAGCTCCCGGAATTGGCAGTCATGGCGGTGCAACGTTTGATCAAAATCGCTTGTTATTTCAAGGCCTATTTTTGGCCCCGCAAATGGTGGGAGAAGCGATGAAAGGAAACCATTTACTCGCCTATGTTTTTGACAAGTTAGGTTATCGGGTTAACCCTTTACCTTTAGAACCCCGTCGGGATGTTATTCAAGCGATTGAGTTGGGTTCACCCCAAAAATTAATCGCCTTCTGTCGGGCTTTACAGAAGTATTCTCCGGTCGGTTCCTACCTCGACCCCGTTCCTGCGGAAATGCCGGGGTATGAGAGCCAATTAGTTATGGCTGGTGGTACGTTTATTGATGGTAGCACTTCAGAATTATCGGCTGATGGGCCGTTAAGAGAACCTTATATTGTGTTTTGTCAAGGGGGTACCCATTGGACTCATCTTGAAATTGCCTTAGAAGCCGCCATAGAAGCCGTTGGGTTTGCCAATGATTCTTAACAGAATTATGAATTATAAATTATAAATTATATATAGCACGCCAAAAACCCGGTTTCTTGAACAATACACATCGCCAATTTTCCGCGCACGGTAGAAGAAACCGGGTTTTTTAGTCTGGAGGTACCACGCCAAAAACCCGGTTTCTTGAACAATACACATCGCCAATTTTCCGCGCACGGTAGAAGAAACCGGGTTTTTTAGTCTGTACTGTACTTCATTCAACTCACAATGCAAAGTTTTTATTGCTTTCATGTACATCTTTGATTAACTACCTGAAATCTCAAATTTAACCTGAACTGCGCTGTACAGTATGCCTGCAAACTATATTCTTATCAATTTTGTTACAACAAATGTTGATTGATAGGAGCGTCATCTATAACGTTTTATGCTAGAATTAATGTTGGTTAACGAGAGACGGGTTGGCGCAGGAGACCTGGTGGATAAAAAAATTATCAGCGATGAATTTATAGAAACCTTGAAGGATGATAAATACGAAACACATCTTGATGAAATAAAAGATGCTTTATCAATCCTAGATGATGCTATTGAAAGCCTACAGTCTTGTATTCTAGATGAAGCTGCGACTCTACTCAAACAGAGGTGTTTTGAAAAAAGCACTATACTCTCTGAGAACACCCAAGCTTTGGATATAATTAGAAACCATATTCGAGAATATATTACCCAACTTGAAAACGAGGATGATTGGGATGATGAGAATAATAATGATTCGGAATTTGATTGGGAAAATGATGATCAATTCCTTGAACCCAGTCAACTCAACAACCCCCTAGAAATATCTAAGGTATTTACCTTAGATCAGTCCGTTGACGTTACTTACTTTAAACCTACATTATTTAGGTTCAAGCAGAATGAATATGAGGTTAACAGTTGGAGATATTTTTTACGAGATTTATGCTTTATATTGTACAAACTAGATAAAGAGATTATATTAAGCTTTCCAAATCGAAAAGAGTTTATTGGTCGCACAAGAAATTATTTTTCCAAAAAACAGTCAGATTTGACGTGCGCTGGTAAAATCAATACCAATCTTTATGTAGAATTAAATCTATCCGCGAAGGATGTACTAAAGTTAGTCAAAAAAATTCTGAAGGCATACAGAATAGAACCCCATCACGTTGAAGTAGAGGTTCGTCCTGTAAGGTCTATCTAGCACCCCATCAGCTAAATGCTCACATTTCAATTGTCTGATTGGGAAAAAATAAAGCGATCGCAAAAATGACAAGAATTGCGAGTGTGGGGGTTGAAATCCTGTCTCTATCGTGCTAAAGTAATAATGATTGCGATCGCTAATTCCAAGAATTTTGTGATCCTTTACCCACAAACAACATAAATCGCCCAAATTGCCATCGCCCTGAGATAATGACTCGCCCGAAAGGTTCCGGCTGCGGTAATAGCTTCAGGAGTGCGAAATTGTAAGCCATTTTCATAAATTTGTTTCACCACTACTTCGGCTAAATTAAACCCTTCCTCTTTCATTCCCATTTGAATTAAAAACGCCGCTAACCCAAAATTAATCCCCGTCCAAACTTCTAACGGATGAGTATCATTAGGGTTAACAGGTTCGCCATTTAGTCTAACGCCATTAGCAGCCCCTAATTGACCGTGATGGAAATTTTGAAAACAAGATTGATAAATCGTTTGTAAGGCTGAAATGGTTCGTTCTGGGGCAACAATATCTTCTAATCCTAACAGTTTAACATAAAATTGACCACAGAGTTGATCGGCCATCACAACATCGGAACCACTCTCACTATCAAGCTGATAATATTGACCATTCCAAAGCTTTTGATAGATCGGTTTTGCTTGTTTTAACCATGTTTTATAAGTTGAAATGGTTTCTGAAAGTGAGGGAAACAATGTAGAAAATTCAGTCTTTTCTAAACAGTTTCCGATTTCTATTGCTG
>NZ_LATL02000055.1 GCF_000972705.2 Limnoraphis robusta CS-951
AAAGTTTCGGCAATCGTTAAGGAGATTGATTAGATGTTTGGACTAGGTAAGAAACAGAACAAGTCAATCGGTTCACAGTCCATGAGTGAAGCTGAAAGCATTCTCCAGAGTGCCAACACAGCGCCCCCAATCAGCAACAATCAGTACAACTTTGCTGAACACTACCGAGGAAATTTCACCGGGATTGAACGCCTCACACCAGAGGAAGTAGAAGCCGCCAAACTGCAAGCCAAAGACCTGAAAGAACAAGTCACCTTACAACGGGGAAAGTTCAGCGCTGATACCGACAGTTTGGAGTCCGTTAAACGCATCTACAAGTCAGAGGAAAGTCACAAACGTCAACGACTGGGAAAAATCCTGGATGCACGGGATGGCGAGATTAAAACCGGAGAATATCTCAACGGTAAACTCAAACCCGGACTGCATGAACAGAACCAACGGCTATCACTTTCTGAAGTCAAAGGAGAGGCATTAATCGGACGCATTGATGAACGGTTCCAACTGCGACGGGAAAAGGTCAATCAGCTAAAGGAAACGCTCTATGCTTAGTACCCGGTACGCTGACTTAATAGCCCTCAGTTTGGCATCATTTAATATTGCCTTACTGGTAGCCCGATTGATTCAGCCCAACCTGATTTGGTGGCAGTGGGTGCTAGTAGTTTTACTACTCGCAAAAACCATCATTATTGGCGGTTTACTGGTCTACTATGCCGAGTCAAACAAGAGCAGATTTCATCAGGTTAAAACTGCTTTTGTGGTGATTGCAGCAATCACAGGAGTGAACCTAGCATGGCTCTAATCTCCATCCCTGAAAGGATTGATAGACGGGTTAGTTTCTGGCTTGGTTGTGCCGGACTGTTATCTGTTCTCTCGTTGTCACCAAAGCTTGACATTCTATGGAAGACAGTCGCATCCTCAACCGCTCTTGGATGTAGTATCCTAGCCTACGACACCAACCACAAAAACAAACCCATCGCCATCAGTGAACGGCAACGGGTAGACAGTGAATTAAACGTGTTGACCGATTTTATCACAGCTCAGGAAACAAGTCAGACTGAAGAAATCCAGTATGATTTGTTAACCCAGATTGAGCAATTCTTCAACAGAGGCAATCGACAGTCAGAACCGACAGTTGAACAGTCATCTGTAGTGGAGGCGTCACCAGTTCTCTCAGAAGTGATTGAACCAAAGTTGGTAGACGAACACGACAACAACTAAGCAGTTTATAGGGGTGATTTACACCCCTAATTTGCTTTAAAAACCACACTGATTATTTGGAGGTTGAATGATGTTTGTTCACGTTGATTGTAATGAAAGAGGTATTGAACAATGAGAGATATTAATCAAATTTCAGATGACACAGATTGGCCCTACCATATTGTTGGTCAATGCGTACTTCTCATCAGTGAACTCAACGGAAAATTGAGTAAAGTTTTGATTTCAGAAGAAGCCTGCTTGAAGAATCAGGAAACCAATCAGCAAATACTTGATCTTGTCGCCTACATCATCAACAATTGCGTAATCATCAAAAAAGAGCTGATTGTGAAGCCTGAGCCGTCATGTTTTGATGACTTCTTTGATTATGATGAGGACTATTACCTTAATCAAACTTTTGGAGAAACGAAAAAGGAAATCAAGGAACTGTTTAAGCAGCTTCCCTCGGACTTGCGTGATGACATCTTAAGGGAATTGCAATCTGTATAAAACAGCTATGTTTTCACAACAACAGTTTTGGGACTGGGTAGAAAACAATATTGCAGATGCTTTAGGCTACCCAGTCTTTTCTATTGGTCAAGAAGTTTTGTTTGAACGCTTTGGTCAAATTGTTTTAGGTGAAATTGAGTCCTATGTGATTGGTGTTGAAGAGGACAGTGAAACTTCTCTCCAATATTGGCTCTGTTTTGACGGGGAAACTTGGGGAAACTGTTACTCACACGAAGAACTGCTCAAGCTCAACCCGATCGCAAACAATCTACCCCGCTCTAGGAGATACCATGACCGCCAAAATCCGACTGACTGCAACGGAACAAGAGATTGAGAACTGGAAAGCCTTCTTTGACCTCCTAGCCCGTGCTAACGTCATCCAATTGTTACAGGTCTCTGACAATTACAACAACAGGGGAGAGAGCCAATATCAACGGGCTTACCTTGAGGCTGAGTTAAAGATTGATGTGAACTCAGTTAAGAGCCGATTTGAGGTCAGGTTAACGGGTAGAGAGGATGTTTGAGTCGCCAGTGAGAACACTTCTCAATCCCGACCAGTCCTGATGTAGCGGCTTCAGTTAGGTCAATGATCACAGGAATCAGCCTTTCATTATAACCGTGCATAACGCATTACTCCAGTGACGTAGAGCTTAACTCTATAACAACAGTATATAACTCTGTAGCAGAATTTCTGCTTACACCAAACACGACTAACGCGCTACTATACAAGGCTATCCATTTTTATCGGCAGTAGAAACCAATCAACATGGAAGTACAAGGCAAAAAAATTAGCATTGCAGCCTATGGGCTACTGAGGTTTTTGGAAGAACAACCACAACCCTTTAACTGGAGTTCAGTCAAACCGTGTATGCAGCCCGATAGCTCTTACAAAATCCGTAGCCTGATCGGTGAGTTGAAAGACGCTAAACTGCTAACCTGCAAGCAGCTCATACACGGCAATAGCTTCGGCGAGATGGTGTACTGGACGTATCAATATACCGGGAAGGACATTGAATCATCCCCCGGACGTGTAATTCCAGGCAAAGGTAGTAAAGCTTCTTAGCTTGGTCTGGAGTTATTAAAAACTCTGGGGAAAACTCTGCTTCAGGCTTTTCACTGCCTTTTTTCTTGTTTTGACGATATTTCTTACTCATACATCTTCCCTCTCGGTCTGGTTTGTTGTATGCTGGTCAAAAAGAAATAGTAAAAGACGGTTGACAGAGAGAGCTTGCGATACTCGCGAGAGTAGCTTAACGCACACAGTAATTTTGTAAGTCCATAATAGTGGTTTAAATTACATAGGTTCTCTATTCGTGAGTACATAGTAACTACCACCGGGTAGCTTGTAGCGGTAGAGAAATCCGGCGAGCTAGGAGCGTAACGAACTCCGAGGAATGGGATATCCAAATAGTCCCCATCAGTTGACACCTAACCGTCTTTTTGACCAGCAAAGTCAAACCCATCACTCTGCGCTTCTGATTTGAGAGAGATGGGCTAAAAATTTGCTGAGTTTAATTATACAATGAATTATCCCATAACAAGACTTAAAAAGCAATGTAACGACACAGCCTTTAAGTCGTTCATCGGAAAAACTGTAAACTTTCCAACAACTAAAGGAGGTAATCGCTAATGTTTACCTCCGAGTTTGATATCCGCAAATACTTAGGCAAGCTAGAACCTGCCAAGGAAAAAGGTAAGTATCATTGCCCTGCCTGTGATAGCCACAATCTTAGCATTGATCAGAAGACTAGAAAATATCAGTGCTGGACTTGTGGAGATACCAGGCTGATTGCTAAAATCCTGACGGCAGATGAGAGAGAACGCCGCGACTATTCTAACGGCTACTCCTATCGCCCTAGTTCACCCCCTAAACCAACTATTGAACTGGCAAGACTACCCGAACCGCCTAAAATTCCTCAACCCATCACCAAAGGCAATCAAGTTATCACCGTCTATCCCTACGCACCTGGACAGGAAGTGAGACGCCTTGAGCAGTTTGAGGGAAGTCAGCGACTTGGTAAAAAAGTCCTACCCTATCACCAGCAAGACACCGAGATGGTATTAGGTAAGGGTGACTTACCCTGGAATGCTTACCGGATTGACGAGGCAATCCGTCATGGTAAGGGTAAATGGGTGTTAGGCGTTGAGGGTGAAAAATGCGTTGAGGTAGCCCGTCAGAATCAGATTGTGACGATCACCTGGCAAGGGGGAAGCTGGACGCTTGATGACATCCTAGCTGACCTGCTGACACTCAAACGCTCAGGAGTTAAAGGATTTCTCTACCTTCCAGACCATGATGAAGCCGGAACCAATAAAGCAGAGAAAGTCATCAAAGCAGCCCAACAGATAGACTTTCCCATTGCGGTCATTAACCCGGTTGATCTGTGGTCAGAGATGCCAGAAAAAGGTGATATTGCTGACTGGATTGAGCAAGTTGAACTGACACCCGACCAACGAGTTAAACAGTTAGAAAAGACTGCAAAACTCATCACTCCACAACCACAAAATCAACCCTTAGAGCTACCAGACAAGAACGTTAGAGCCAAAGACAATAAAGCCATTAAAATAGCAATGGAGCGCGACAGAGCAAGACAAGTAATAGGTAATCAATTGAGGTTCAATGAACGTACTAGAGAAATTGAGCTGTTTAGTGAAGAATTAGGCATCAAAGGAGAACGTTTTTATCTAGACTTTCTAGAAGATGATATCTCCGAATACTTTGGGATAACAATTGACGCGAAAGATAAAACCGTTGAGGGGATTATCCGAAAACTGGCTAAAGAGAATGCCTACGACCCTGTAAGGGATTATTTAGACCAATGCGCTCAACAATACAGCGACACAAAAATCTTAGACAACCTGGCAGAAAACTTGCTTGGTACGGATGAACCCATACATCAAATAATTTTCAAAAAGACGCTTGTTGGTGCAGTGGCGAGAGTTTATGACCCCGGATGCAAATGTGAATCCGTGACAATTTTGCAGAGTCCTCGTCAGGGAATTAACAAGTCAAGAACTTGGGAAACGTTGTTTGGACGAGAATACTTCTGCGACAACGTAGGAGACATTTCAAACAAAGATGAAGTAGCAAAACTACACCGCGTCTGGGGCTGTGAATGGAGCGAGTTTGAAAGCATTACCAGCAAGAAAGATGTGGGAAAAATCAAGTCATTTCTCTCAACGTCAGTTGATTTAATCCGTGAACCTTACGGACGTAAATGTGAACCCATACCCAGACGGGCTATCATTGTCGGAACCACAAACACAGACGACTTTCTACGGGATGATACAGGCAGCCGGAGATTCAATATTATTGAGGTCAACAAACCAGAAATTGACATTGACTGGCTCAAAGAACACCGCGATCAGATTTGGGCTGCTGCTGTTCATCTCTATCGTCAAGGGGAAATTTGGTGGTTGACCGCATCTGAGCAGAAGCAATCCAACGAGATCAATGAAGACTTCAGAGATGAATTGCCCCTGGAACAAGAAATCCTAAATCTGCTCTCTGATAAAAATGAAGTCACTATAGACTGGATACTCAAAAATATTCAATCTGTTGATACGACCCGAGTCAATGACCAGGCGACCATATCAAGAATCATCACCAAAGTGCTAAAGCGGGAACGCTGGAGTAGAACGAGGCTGTCTGAGAACGGTAAAAGGCCTAGAGCTTGGCGCCGACCTAATACTGATCCACTCCATACCAGTGATCCACCTCTAGGTGATCCACTAGAAAAAGAAGTGGATCACCTTAAAAACCCCTCTAGCAAAGCAATTCAGGATACTGATCCACCTGATCCACTAAAAATCAACGTTTCACAAAAACCAAACATCTCAAATACACAACCATCACCTGAACCGATCCAGACTCAAATCCAGAAAAGCCTCTATGAAACTTTGCTAGAAGGTGTACGTTTCAGTCAGAAAGAGTTCTTCAGTCGCTTCCCAGATAATCCAGAGGAAGTAGAGACATTCCTCAAAAAAATTGAAGGAATAGGTCGGATTTATCGCAAGGATGGCTACATTCACCCCATGAGCAAGCCCAAGTTAGACCCAAAAGACAGAGTTGCGATTGTGGGTGGGCAGTTCAAAGGTCGCTACGGCTCTGTTGAAAAATACAACGGATTAAACAAAAGTCAAATCCATACCTACATTGTCCTAATGGACTTGGGTTATAAAACTGAACCTTTGATATTGCCAGAAAACGAGCTTAAACGGATTTAACCGTCAGAGATACAACAAACAATTAATGAACAACTCATCCAAACGCCGCAAGGGTAAGGTTGGGGTGTCGCCTTACAACGGAGTTTTACGGCTATCAATCCCCCGTTATCTGTGTGAAGGACAACGGAGATATTTGTACCTGAACCTACAAGACACCCCCGATAACCGCAAGTTTGCAGAAGCCAAAGCTAAACAGATTGAAGCTGATATTCTCTACGAGCGCTTTGACCCAACTCTTGAACGCTATCGCCCACAAAAAACAGTCATTCCTGAACAGAAACCCAGTAAAGAAACCCTAGTAAAACTCTATGAACAATACATAGAAATTAGGCGTTCAAGCGTCCGACCGGGAACATGGAGAGGTAATTATCTGGTTATATTGGGTCACATTCAACGATCGCCTTTTGCAAATACTGACCCCAACTTAGAAAGCACTGGTTATGCTCAAAAGATGCTGGACTGGGGAAGTCAAACCCTTTCGGGTGACACTTGCAGGCGCTTAATGGTTCAGCTCAACGCCTGCTTAAAGTGGGCTGTTGAATCTAAGCGAGTCAAACTGAACCGTTCACCCTTTGAAGGAATGGCAGGGAAAGCCAGGAAGCGGATCAAGAAATCAGAGGATGAGGAAACTGATATTAATCCATTCACCAGTCTTGAGCGAGACGCCATCATAGAAGCTTTTAGAACCCGCTCACAACAGCCTCATTATTACTATTACGTTGCCTTCTGTTTTTATGTTGGCTGTAGACCGAGTGAAGCGATCGCCTTGACCTGGAATGACATCTCAGACGACCTGAGCAAAATCACTTTCAGAAATGCCATAGTAGCGGGTGTTGGAGGAAGGGAAAAATGCAACGGACTCAAAACCCAGAGTAAGCGGGTGTTTCCCTGCAACAATCAAGTCCAAAATCTACTTAGAGAAATCCAATCAACCCGTCAATCCAGTCAAGGCTTGGTATTAACCTCAACCAAAGGAAAAGTATTTAGTACAACCTCATTTCGCCAAGTATGGGTCAAAGTGCTTGACAACTTAAAAATTGAGTACCGGAAACCATACCAGACCAGACACACATTTATTACCCTTTGTCTAGAAGCGGGCGTAGATGCAAAAGATATAGGCAAGTGGGTAGGTAATAGCGCTGAAATAATCTACCAGAACTATGCAGGCCACAGAAGCGAATTATCTGTCCCTGAACTTTGAGTACGTCATCAAATAGTCACTTTTGGAGCGAAACTGGAGCGAATTCTAATCACACCCAGAGAATTTTGACTTCTGAAAGCCTTATACAATAATGGATTGAAGGCAAAAGAAAGCACCGACTTGAAATCGAGTAGGAGTTAATAGCTTCTCGTGGGTTCAAATCCCACCCTCTCCGTTTGACAGGGGTTACAGCCTGTCAAAACGAAAAACAGAATTCTACTCTATAGCTCTATAGAGTCAATTTATAGTGCGTTTATAGTGCAAACAAACTATATAACAAAAATTATGTTTAAAGTAATGGTTAAATGCGAAGATGAGGTGTTGGTATAAATCATAAAAACTGAATATGAAAAAATTGAAAACTGGCTTGATATTATAAGAAAATTAAGGAGAAGGGAGATATTATCAAGGGAAGAATTTCATAGTGATTCTTACTTAACTAAGGTTAGTTAAGACAAAAAAAGGCTTCTGTCTAAGAATAGAAGCCTTTTCTGATTATTCACACAATGTCAATTGTCTTATAGAGTAGGAACTGTTAACATTCTTACGTTGACACCCGCATAATGTTTGTGAATAATATTCACTGAGTTGCCAACTAATTTAGCCAAGTCTTTAACAGGCATTCCTGACTCAAGGCAAAGTGTGATGAATGTATGTCTGGTACAATACGGTTTGCGATAAGCTATATTTAACGCGGCTAAAGTAGGTCTCCAAATCTTAGGACGGAAATAACCAGACGGATTAACAGGACAACCCATGAGTGATGTAAACACTAAATTATCACTATTGGTTGCTTGTTTTTTCTGTTCAATTAAAATCTGCCTGAGCTGTTCATTAATTGGGAAAAGTCGTTTTTCCTCTGTTTTTAACCCTTGAACAGTGACACGTCCACCCTTACCGTCAACTATTTCTTTATTGAAGTTGATGTGTGTGCAATTAGGTGTGATATCATCCCAAGTTAACGCCCTAACCTCGCCAGGTCTCGCACCTGTATAAAAACAGAATGCGGTGTAACCGTAATAAATACAACCTTTACTATCTTGTTTAAGATAGTTTAAAATCCTATCCCTTTCTTTTGCTGTAAATGCCAAGTTAGTCCAGTTTTCATCGGTCTTTCTTTGTTTCGCTTCAAACTGTTTCTCTATTTCAGAAAAGGGTGATTTTTTGAGTTTTAATTTACCTAACTTAATCCCCCAGTCGAAACAGGCGTTAAGTTGAACTATCAACCGCTTACCCGTCCCGATTGTGAGGGTTTGACTCGCCCAATCAGCAATTTTTTGGGCGTAGCTAACGTCAGACACATCCAAGACGTTAATATCAAAGTAAGGTGATTTTTTGATGTGGGAAAGGTTAACCAAGTATCCGTTCTTATAAGTTCCTGGTCTAACCCTTCCCTTTTTTGACTCAGTATAATCGCTATAAAGACTACCCAAGCTGTAAACCTCGATAATGCTAGGTGGGTTTAATACCGCTACAGACTTGAGAACACGATAACGGTCTAATGTTGGGTCAACACGTTCATAGAGTATGTCAGACTCCAGTAGTGCTGCTTTAGCTAAAGCTACTTTTCTGTTCTCAGGATTATCAATTAAACCTAAGCTCAAAAAACTGCCAGGCTTACCTGACACAGACTTAGGAACGGTAAGCCTGAGTTTACCTCTTGAACTTGATACACCTACCTTACCCCGATACTTCCCCTGCTTTTGAGTAACTGAACTTGATGTCATCTCAAAACCTTCTAAAGCTACAGTACAGCATGATTATAGCCTATCTATAGTGCATTTATAGAGCAATTTCTGATTTTAAATTGACATGAATTTTATAATGCCTGCTCTATAAAGGTTACAGATTTTAATATGACTCGAGTTTAACTCGAGTGTGCCGAAAGGTACCGGGAGTTAAAATCTCCCCCTCTCCGTTCTTTTAGACAATACAACTTAAACACTAGAACCTTTATGGAGTCTGTTGACTTTGTTTTTGTTCAACAGACTCGATACTTTGACGAGCGGCTTGTTCTCCTTCGGTGTCTCCGGCTTCTTTCAGCAGCACTAACGCTTCGCGGAAACTATTAAGAGCTTGAGAATAGTCTCCCAAATTTTCGTACACTTCGCCAATATGATTCAGTGTTTTACCAATATCGGCTTTTTTGCCAACTTCCTGACGAATTTTTAAGGCTTGTTGGTAAGAAGCCAAAGCCTGAGAATAGTCACCCAAACCTTCATAAGCTTCTCCAATACTGTTGAGTGTTGCTCCGATTTTCGGTTTATTTTCTAGTTCTTGATACAAGGATAATGCTTGCTGATGGGTTTGTACCGCCTGTTGATATTGGCTTTGTTTGTAGTAGGCATTACCGAGTTGATCGAGAGCATTACCCAGTTTTTCACGATCTTCACCCGCTTTCGTGAGTTCAACAGCTTGCTGATAGGCTTTCAACGCATTCTCAGGTTGTTCAAGTGTTTCATAAATGGTACCCATCAAGCCATAAACCCTCGCCGCATTTTCTCTATCTTCGATGATTTCGAGTAAACCCACCGCTTGCTGAAGATGAACTAACGCCTGAGAATTATCTCCAAGTTGCTGATAGATATAACCCATATTACTCAACAATCGTCCAACCCCGGCTTGATCGCCAATTTTACGACGTAAAGCTAAAGCTTGCTGATAAACTCCAATAGCTTTCTCCGTGTCACCGCGACTAAAATAGAGTGCGCCCAAATTATTCAAGGTACGACTTTGATCGCGCAAATCTCCAACCTGTTCACGATAAGTTCTCGCTTCTTCATAATATTCGAGTGCTTGTTCAAATTCACCCTGACGAGTATAAACTGAAGCAATATTATGCAGAGATTCTCCAATATTTTCCGGATCTTGAATCGACTGAGCAATTTTCAAGGCATCTAGATGTAACTTTAAAGCCTCTGAGAGTTTATCTGTATTACTGTAGACAAACCCCAATAAATTCAAGCTGCGACTCACACCTCGATTGACTTCATTACTATTAGAACTTTGCTGACGATAAAGCGTGAGAGCTTTTTGTATCGCTTTCTCAGCCTCTACATTGTCGCCCATATTCGCATAAACATCACCCAAATAATTGAGCGTCGCTGCAACTTCTAGGGGATTATTTTGGTTTTGGCGAATTTCTAATACTTGTTTAAACGTTTCTAGGGATTCACTAAATAATCCCTGGCGAAATTGTTCGACTCCCTTTTCAAATAATTGTTCAGGATCAGACGAAGAATTATTGCGATCGCCAGGTTTCACGGTCGAGTTTGGACTCTCTGGGGTAGCTTCTCTAGAAGCGGGAGAATTCCTCTGACTTGGAGAGTCTTCCGTCACTCGAGGAGAAGGGGTTTGGGCGAGAACCCTAGAACTTGAACCCTGATAAAAATCTAAGACAAAAATCAGAGTAAAAACCCAACTCAGACTCAAAAATTTAAACGTTAAAACCCGAAAACGTTTGTTAGCCTTCTGAGAATTTGAATGTAAATTCAACATCGGTTTCAAGGGATTGAAAAATGAGTGCATATTTTTAACTCAAAATTGAACACCAAAATCCTAATCATAATTTATACTACAAGCAGGTTTAGAGAAAGGGTTCACACCGGAATTGAAGTATGAGCTTTTTCTCCAAACCCGCCTCAGATGATGCAACTTCCTATAGATGTTGGCTTTTTCATGCTTACTCAAACCATTGATGCTATTTTAAACCGTGCTGTTGCCCGAGAGGATCTTTCAGTAACAGAAGCCGTCGTCTTACTCCAACAAACCGATCCTGCGATCATAACAATCATCCGGGAGATTAGCGACAAGTTACGCCATCAACAAGCAGGAGATACCGTCACCTACGTCATTAACCGCAATATCAACTTTACGAATATTTGTGAACAGCATTGTAATTTTTGTGCCTTTCGGCGAGATGAGGGAGAAGACGGTGCCTTTTGGTTAGATACTGCTCAAATTTTAGAAAAAACAACGGCAGCCGTTGAACGAGGGGCGACCGAAATTTGTATGCAGGGGGGACTCAACCTCAAGGCGAAAGTTAACGGTGCATCTCTGCCCTATTATCTCAAATTAATTGCAACCATTAAACAAACCTTCCCTCAGTTGCACCTTCACGCCTTCTCGCCCCAAGAAGTACAATTCATCGCCCGTGAAGACCATCTCCGCTATGATGTCGTTATTGGCGCCCTGCGAGATGCTGGAGTAGACTCCATGCCAGGAACCGCCGCAGAAGTTCTTGATGATCGCGTGCGTCGGGTGATTTGTCCCGAAAAAATTAACAGCGCGACTTGGCTAGAAATCGTTGAAACCGCCCATCGTTTAGGAGTTCCGACAACCAGTACAATTCTTTGTGGTCATATTGAAACCCCGCAACAGCAGATCGAACATTTGCAACAATTGCGATCGCTGCAACAAACCGCGATTGACCGCAATTATCCCGCCCGCATTACTGAATTTATCGCGTTGCCGTTTGTCGGTCAAGAAGCCCCCGCTTCCCTGCGACGCCGAGTAGGACGTGATCAACCTGTTTTAAAGGATAGTTTATTACTCACCGCAGTCGCCCGGATTTTCCTCGGAAATTGGATTTTGAACCATCAACCCAGTTGGGTCAAACTCGGACTTGCAGGGGCGACAGAAGCCCTGAAATGGGGCTGTAATGATATTGGCGGTACACTCATGGAAGAACATATTACCACGATGGCCGGCGCCGTTGGTGGGACTTGTATGGAACCGGAAACCTTACAACAAGCGATTTCTTCCATCGGGCGCCCCTTTCAACAGCGAGATACCCTTTACAGTCATCTCAGTTATGCACTGTTGTAGGGGCGGGTTCCGAACAGATCCAGGCTTCCCACAAGTAACTGATGTAAACCCGCCCCGAAAGTGATCCTCTGTAAGACGGGCGGGTTTAGAAAGGTTATTGATCAGAAATATACATTTTTGACCTCACCCGCCCCTACAATACTGTTCACTGTTCCCTCTGAGTCGTTAATCTTGTACGATCAATCGGACATTGCGCCGTAAATTACAGACGGATTGAACCTGAATGCAGATATCGCCTGAATCTTCTTCCTCAAAAAAACCTCAAAATTGGCTTCCTCCTTCACCTGTCATCTCGATGATCGTCAGTGCGATCGCCATTTTCTGGATTTGTAGTAGCCTGCGACACCTGCTGTTTCAATCCACTGGCTATGATTTGGGCATTTACGATCAAGTGATTTATTTGATCAGTCAAGGAAAGCCTGCGGTTTCCTCAATTTTGGGTTTTCATCACCTGGGAAATCATGGGGCATGGGCGGTGTATCCTCTAGGATTGTTATACAAAATCTATCCCAGTGTCTACCTGTTGCTGCTAGTTCAAGCGATCGTCCTGGCGTTAGGAATTTGGCCGACTTGGAGTTTAGCACGTCTGGCGGGGTTGAGTGAACGGTTATCGCTGGCGATCGCAGCAATATACATCCTCTATCCGGTTGTTTTTAATATTAACCTGTTTGACTTTCACCCTGAAGTCATGGCACTTCCCGCCCTTTTAGCCGCCGTTTTAGCGGCGAGGTTACAAAAAACTTTTGGGTTTTGTCTGGCGATCCTTTGGGTATTAGGATGTAAAGCGGTGTTGTCCTTAACGATAGTGGCGTTGGGGTTTTGGCTGTTAATCTTTGAAAAACGGCGAATTTGTGGGGCGATCGCACTGGGTTTAGGAATGGCTTGGTTTATCACAGTGACTCAGGTGATTATCCCTAACTTTAGTGGGCGAGAAGTCGAAGGGGTTTGGCGTTACACTTATTTAGGCGACTCGGTTTTAGAAATTCTCGTTAATCTTATATTGAAACCCGATTTAGTATTAGGACGATTGATTTCACTCTCAACCTTAGATTACCTCTATCAACTGTTTTTTCCCGTGATTTGGTGGCTATCTCCCCGTTATTTAACCTCTTTAATTCCCGCCCTTCCGACGATCGCGATTAATAGCTTATCTGATGTTTCCTTTCAACGGAGTCTCGCCTATCAATATTCTATTCCCGTTCTTCCTTTTCTGTTGCTGACCGTTATTTCTAGCTTAGAACATCATGCTTCTAATCTCGGAACCCTGATCGCTAAAATCTGGAAAAAAATCAGAAAACCAGAAGATTTACAAGCCTCTGGAAGTTTCCTTTATTCTAGCAAACTCCCTCAATTGATTATCCTCTGGTCATTCATTGTTTTCCTGATGTTTGGGAAATATGGTCGGTTTTGGATTTATTTTAATCGACTCGATACCTGGACAGCAACTCGAGAAGCCGTTACCCAAATTCAATCCCAAGGAAATCTGTTAACAGATAATCAACTCGCCCCTCATTTTACCCATCGTCCTGTCCTCAAATTGTTAAGTCAAGTTTCACCCGATTATAATTTAACTGAATTTGATTATATCATTTTAAATTTACGTCATCCTTGGCCGGATACAGCAGAAATCGGTGAAAATCTCGCCAACCAACTCACCCGTGATCCTCGGTTTCAGTCTCTTTATCAACGGGATGATGTGGTGGTGTTTCAACGGACAACAAATTCTCTCAATTAAACCTCCCTGAAAATGCAGAATATCAATTTTCCGATGAGATGAAAAAGTTGCCATTTCCCCAAATAAAACGATGGAGATGGAGATCATTCAAACTACATCCTCTGGGTGGAATGATTGCGATCGCATCGATGATTTTCTTTGTTTGTAGTAGCTTACGTCATGCTTTATTTCAGTCTACTGCATTTGAACTTGGTATTTATGATCAAATTGTTTATCTGATCAGTCAGGGAAAACCCCCGATTTCTTCTTTCTTAGAAATTCATCATATGGGAAATCATGCGGCTTGGGTGATGTATATCATTGCTCTATTTTACCGCATTTATCCTTCTGTTCATTGGTTACTGTTTATTCAAGCTATTTCTCTGGCGTTAGGGGCTTGGCCAACTTGGGGACTAGCCCGACAAGCGGGGTTAAACCGATCTTTATCTTTAGCAATAGCGGGAGTCTATTTATTATATCCGGTTGTCTTTAATATTAATCTCTTTGATTTTCATCCCGAAGTGATGGCGTTACCTGTATTTTTAGCCGCTATTTTAGCCGCAAACTTAAATCAAATCGGTTGGTTTTGTATTGCGATCATCTGGATTTTAGGCTGTAAAGATGCTTTGGCTTTAACCGTCGCTGCGATGGGAAGTTGGCTATTTTTCTTTGAAAAGAAACGACTCTGTGGGGCGATCGCACTTGGGGCGGGAGTCGGTTGGTTTATCATTGTTATTCAAGGAATTATTCCCTATTTTAAAGCAGGTTTAGGCCCCGGTGGAGTGGGACGTTACACCTATTTAGGCAACTCCGTATTAGAAATTATTATTAATATTATCATTAAACCTCGACTGGTTTTAGACCGTTTTTTTTCTTTAAAAACCCTTGAATATATCACCTTATTTTTCTCGCCTGTTGTTTGGTGGTTGTCGCCCCGACATTTAACCCCTCTGATTAGTGCTTTACCTGCATTAACGAAGAATATTCTCTCAGAAATTGATGCCCAACGCGACTTAATTCATCAATATTCTATCCCGATTTTACCTTTTTTGATTGTCGCCATGATTTCCAGTTTAGCCCATTCTGAACAATATTTAGGCCAATGGATTTTGAGTCTTTGGCATCGTCAACACTTGACTTTAAAACTTGTACAACAAAAAAATATATTACATAAATTAATTATTGTTTGGTCTTTAATCTCTTTTTTAAGTTTAGCAAAATTTGGTTATTTTTGGTCTATCTATCTCCAAGAAATCGATACTTGGAAAGCTAATCATCTAGCCACAAATCTTATTAAAACGACTCCAGGATCAGTCTTGACCACTGCTAATTTAGCCCCTCATCTTACCCATCGTCCGGTTGTGAAATTTACCAATGTTGATGCACCTCCAACCGATCTAATTCAATTTGATTATGTGCTTTTAAATGTTAGACATCCCGGTTGGAAAAGTAACTCAAAATTTGCCCAAAATCTTGTTGATAAACTACAAGAATTACCCCAATTTAAATTAATATATTCTCAAGATGATGTCTATCTATTTGAAAAAATAAATCCTTAAAATTATTAATGAAAAATTAAAAATAGGTAGGGTGCATCCAAGCCATTACCATTGTTAGACCGGGAAAAGCTATGATGATTTGACACACCCTACTGATACTGAGAAATGATTTCCACGAATAAACAAATCCGATAGTCAATACAGTTTCCTGTTTTTTAAACCGGATTAATAAGCTAAAATTAATTGTTTTTCCTGCTCTAAAGACATTAACTGTTGAGCAATACCGTCAACGTATTGTTCGCTGTTATATTGTTTTTGGACTAATTCATAACCTCGCTGGGCCTGGGCTTGGGCTTTTTCAGGATTATTCAGTAAATCAAGAATAGCTTGACGCATTCCTTGGGGATCTTTGGCTTGAACTCCTGTAATGATTCCAGCTTCAGCCAACTCTTCTGCTAAACCAGGAGTTCGGGTCATAATTACAGGACGCCGACAAGACATCGCTTCAAATAATGTCGTAAACCCAGCTTGATAGTTGTGAGGCTTGAGGCTAATTACAACAATGTCAGAATCTCGGTAGAGTTGACGTAAGTCTGTCCAATCATAAAATGCCCGTGACATATTTTTGGGCATGACTTCGGGGAAAGTATCTCCTAGCGCTTTGGCGTTGGGAGAAACGGCACAGATTTTGACATCTAGATCTAAATCTTGGGTAGCTTCTGCTAAAGAGCAGTAGTCTCGCTGTTCTAAACCGCCACTACCAATAATTGGACGCTTTTTATCGGCGGAAGCAGGGCCAGGGGTGAAAAACTGGCTATCGGTTTGTTCCGTGACCAGATAAACTCGTTCTGAAGGCAGCCCCAAGTAGTTTTGCAGGAAGTCAGCTTTGACCTTTGTATTGGTCATAAACAGGTCAATAGAATTTCCCAAGTTGAACAACTTGAGTGCCACACGGCTACGGGGGCGATCAGCATTGTGAACAAAAACAGCCATTTTAGGTCGGTTGACCTTCGCACCACAAACAGTGGCGATCGCAAAACCGGAATCTTCACCAATCGAAAAGATGATATCATTCTCATCGACTTGCTCAGACAAAGCACGAGCCATCGCCAAATGCTCAGGTTGACTACCGCCGATCACCTTTGATAACAAGCGATCTGCAACTGAGATGGGATATTGTCCGGGTTCGTGAATGGTTGCTCCCAGTTTTTCAGCCAGTGTCCACATGGTATGTCGAGGACATTTTCCCTCTTGAGCATTTTGGGCAAACTGCTCTAAATCGAAAGGTCTACTTAAAACAACATGATATTTCGGGCTTTTTTCAATCACCATTTGACAACTCAACTTTTGTTTTGATTAAGCCAAATAATAAAACTAATTTTGAGAGAAAAACAATCATTTTTTGTAAAGCTTATAAACTTGATTATAAAGCTTGTGTAAAATTGAGAAAATCAGTCTCCGACTCAGTGAAATATCCCGGTTGTCTGTAGGACAAAATTAGCCAATTTGGAAGTGTTCTAGCCTAAAATGGTCGAAATAAACTCGATTACGCAGTTAGATACTATCCAAACGGCTCTGTTTATTAATTAACTGATACTCTAATTGTGAAATTTTTATGACAAAGGATTAACGACTTTGATCGGAGGCTGTTGCGGTATTATTCAGCAGACAACGATGGTGACTGCTGTGAAAAATGGTCGGATAAAAGCTCAAGCTAATGCGAAAAAATCTTGACAAAAGTTCATAGATTTTTTCCCTGAGCAAAACTCATATAGCGCTACGCGCTAGGGAACAGTAAGCTGTGAATAGGTTTCAGAATTTATAAGTGTTCTAACCTTTATGCGTACTGCTATATGAAATATTTAACAGAAGTTGTAGTCGCTTAGTTCTTGCCATAGCTCTAAAAATGTGTAGAATTAGATTATAGAGGGCCGGGTAATCAACCGCTCTAAAAACCCAGCCTAATGGCACTACGCTGAACCTTGGCAATTGAATCTATGGGGTTCTACTTCATTGTTCTAGATCCGAATCTAGAAGTAGGTAAAAGATTATATTGAGCTTGACGAGCAGTATTTTGGGAGTAATCCCAATCCAAGCCAACTTTGAAGGACTCTTCAACTACGGTGGGGCGCACCGAAAGTAACGCTTGGGGAGAGAACCACCTCTGGACTAGACGCTGCAAGGTATCTAATCTAAGTGGACTCGTTGAACCAAGAATTCTCTCGCCTAAAGGCAGAGGAGCGTCAAAAATTAATACCCCCTCTCCGACAAAAGAAAGGGGGCAAGCTGAGATAAAATCCTGTAACTAGCCTTTTATAAGTTTGATATTCTCTCGGTTCCTACAAAAGAGTGGAAGTTCTGATCAACTTGTTGAGACGGCAGAGCCGGGAGTTTTTTGGCTTTACGAAGTGTTTCTGAAAAAATCTCAACAATGCGATCGCATTTGGAGTCCCAGTCGAAATAGTCCTCTCGAACTCGTTGCTTGGCTGCCTCTCCCATTTGATCTCGAAGTTGAGGAGATTCAGCCAGACGGATCATCGCCTGGGCTAAACCCTTTGTAAACTCCTCTGGCGAACTGGGGTCTACGAGAACACCAGAGCGAGAGTCTACAATATAAGAAGGCCCTGCCCAATTCGTCGCGATCGTCGGTAATCCAATCGCCATTGCTTCCATGATCGCATTTCCACCTGCTTCCCGCAGAGAAGGCATCACAAACACATCACATTCACGTAGAAGTTGATTGACTTTGGCAGAGGGCTGCCATCCATGAAAACGGATTTGGTTTTGAAGACCTAACTCTTGAACTCGGTTCTCAAGCTGTTGTTGTAACTGACCATTACCGACTAACTCTAACACCGCGTTGCTGTTCTGATGGGCGACTTGTTGAAAAGCTTCGATCAGAAATTGAACGCCTTTCCAATCAACAAGCCGTCCAACATAGATAAACCGAACGGGTTGATCGGGCTGAGACTGACGGGATTCTCTCGGTGGCCATAGATCCAAATCTACACCGGACTCAATGAGTTGATAGATTTCCCCTTGACAAGCTTTTGGTAAAGCATCAGTAGTCTGTTGGTTAGCAACAATCAAAGCTGATGCTTTAATTTTTCCGGGAATTAACTGATGGAGAATCTCGGAGAAAGAGCGGCTAATATTGATGGAAAGACGGCTAATTTTTGAGTCCATGTACTGAAAAGCCGGAGGAAATTCTAACCCACCGGACAGGGGGCCGATAACCACAGGCACACCCATGTTATAGATGAAACTTAGTCCTTTGGGGGTGATCGGTGCTGGCTCAAAAACCAGATCCATGTTATGGACTTTAATCAGTTTCTTGGCTAACTTGCGGATGTGGTATTGGGTGATCGAATGGATGATTTGACCAAAGATCAAGTCTTGAATGCGGTAGGGAAACAGTTTGCCTATCCGCCAAACCGGAACCTGATACCAAGTATCATCGACAAAATGGATTTTTCGGAACTGTTCGGGATCTTCAGCAAACTCTTGACGAAGCTCTTCACGAACTCGCCCATGACAAACTGCTCGAACCTCAATATTGCGTTCTCGCAAAAGTCGTAAATAATAAAAACTTTTGCCCGCTTCGCCCCCCATTTTCCGGGAGATATTCTCAACGACCATCAGTACACGCATGGATGCTAAATCTTGGCTTTCAGTTCCATTCATAGCTATTTAAAACGTTTCTATTGGAGTGAATTTTTAAGGTTGATGTAGATTGAGTCAGTGAGCGACGAACTCAACCTAGAAATACAAACAAGACTTTTCAGCAAAATACTTTGTGAAACTTTTGGAGTACCTGAGACTCTTCCAAGTTCTGAAGAATACTCACCCAGTATAGAAAATACGGATAACTTTGTTTGAAACAGTAAGGTTCTCACTTAAAATACTGAATAAACACCCCTACTAAACTCATGCTACATCAAACCCAGGAGATTGATGTAACTGACATTTGAGTGATCCTGATTAATTTTCAAGTGTTGCTGTTTCTAAAAATTGGGCCGTTGTGTTTTTCAACGTAGTAGATTCCCATCCTTACTTGATTATAGTCTAAAAAAATCATAACCCAGCTAGATGACAAACGACAAGATCTATGTCATGCTTGCATCGACAGATTGCTCTTGAAGAGGAAATTTGTACCTCCGATCCAACCGGGAATCAATTTGAGTATTAACTTGCAGTGATCAACTCAAACAAGCCGTCATCCAAATCATACCCCAGCATTTGAGACATAGACTTGAGTCGGGAAATACTCGGAATTCCTTGCTGGGGGAGCCAATCTGCTAAAATAAAAATCTTACGCATTAAAAAAATTTCCAACGCTTCTGGGTTATACTGAATTCCCTCCGTGCGATGGAACTGGTGAGGAACAAGCATGGCGACATAACGAGCCAGTTCCCCCCCTTTCCAGTCCAGTAAAAAAGGCAACCAAGGATAACGAGCATCCAAGCGCACAAACCACAGTCGCACTTCTGGAACTTCAGACAGTTCGCGGGGGTCTTGAGGATCGCGAGGATAATCAATCTCAAAACACATCTGTTGCTCAGAAGCCGTGATCGCGCCTTGTTGGAATAACTGATCAATCGTGATTTGAGCAGGTGACAAGTCCAACTCATGTAGACATTCAGCATTAACCTTGATCGTGATTGTCATATTTTGTCAACCTTTGTTGATATTGCACCGGATTTCCCCTTTTGGAATTGTAGGTAGCCGGGGTCAGGGATTTGATCCGTTCAAATTGTAGCCTGACTGGGGAGACTTTCTTTACTCAACCCGCTAAAATGCCTAAGATAAAATTGAAGTAGCGGTAAATTAGTATACATACGTTTTACAGCAGAGATAACAGGTCATTTTATAAAAATAGAGGCGTAAGAAGTGAAACCGATCCGTTCATTAGACGATGCACTCCATCGATGTCAGACCCAGGGAATGCGCCTGAGCCGTCAGCGTCGCTTTATCCTGGAACTCCTCTGGGAAGCCCAGGAACACCTCTCAGCTCGTGAAATTTACGATAGACTCAATCAACAGGGGAAAGCGATCGGTCATACCTCGGTGTACCAAAACTTAGAAGCGCTCTCTCGTGAGAATATTATTGAGTGTATTGAACGATCTGAGGGTCGCCTGTACGGACACATCAGTGATTCTCACTCCCATGTGAATTGTTTGGATACCGAGCGAATTATCGATGTTCATATTGAACTGCCCGCTTCAGTGATTGAGCAAGTCGAACAACAAACCGGAATTAAAATCACCGATTATCGCATAGACTTTTTTGGCTACAGTTCATCAGAATCAGTCCATACTGCGGAAAATACCGACTCAACCCCCAAAGCATCTTGATAGAAGCTAAACTCTCTGTACAACACCCAAGAATTCGACCGTTTGACGAGGGGACGTAGGATGGCTAATATGTGTAAAGCTTAAAAAAACTCGATAACATCTTATTGGAAAATCAGCCAAAGTTGTAAAACCGGGCTTAAAACTGTATAAAATCACAGCAGATTCGGTCAGCAATTCCCCACAAACGGAAAAAGCCGAACTGAACAGAAGCAAACCGCTAGAGTGAACCCAAGGTCTGGTCTGCACTCAAAGTTCAAACAGCTTCGGGTCAAGGTTCAACTCATGGCGAACTCGATTCCCGCCCATAGGGAGAGGCAAAACCCAGAATGAATCTAAGGAAAATGGTGAAGTCATGACGACACCCAAAATTAACCCATCTAGCAGCTTAAGTAGCCCCGAAGACAACGCTGTTCCTCAAACCTCAACACCGAAGTTAGAGGCAGAAACAGCCACAATGACCGTCACGCAAACAAAGCACTCACTGAAGTTGCCCAAAGGCTTTTGGGGGTGGCAACTCCTTTGGCTGACGGTTCTGCTTGGGTTTGGAACAATGGGAGCCGGCGCCTTGCTGTGGCTGTTGATTACTCCACCTCCGCCAAATTGTGAAGAAATCTCACCAATATCTCCAGATGGAGATCGGCTCTATTGTGCAGACCAGGGCGCTAAGTCGGGAGAACTCGAAAAAATTCAAGCCGCCTTTAACTTGATCGAAAGTTGGCCAGAGACTCATCCCCTTCAGCCTCAAGCCCAGAAAATGATGGAGCAATGGGCAAAGCTACTGATCGCCTTAGCTGACCAAAAAATTGACGAAGGCAACTTGCAGGGGGCGATCGACTTAATTAGAATAGTCCCTAAAACAAGCCCCGCCTACTCGACTGTAGAAAGTGCGATCACCGGATGGCAAAATGACTGGGATGAAGGTCAACAACTCTACAAAAAAGCGATCGCCGCTTTAAAACAGCAAAACTGGGCGCAAGCTTTCAGCCACATCCAGTCCCTCACCAAACTCAACAATGCTCACTGGCGAGAAAAACGCTTCAACGAGCTAGTGGATCGAATGTCGATCGAAAGACAAGGCGATAAGCGACTGCAAGAAGCTCGCGAGATTGCCAAACAAGACAGCCCCAGTAGCTTAGAAGAAGCCATTGATCTAGCTCATCGGGTAGACTCCAAACTATACATCTACTCAGTGGCTAAACAAGAGGTGAAAAACTGGAGCCAGAGATTAGTTGATCTGGCCACACAAGAGTTGAAAGCTAAAAATCGCTCGAATGTCATCAGTATTGCCCAACGAGTTCCTGAATATTCTCCGCTCTATCAAGATGCCCAAAACTTGATGCTGTTGGCGACGGTTCAAGATGTTTCCTTAAATCAAGCCAGCAGTAAGCCATTCCTGGAAAAGTTGGTCGTACTGTTAGAAGGAAAAGCGGCTGTGGAGAAGGGGAGCATTAAGCAAGCTCTTTATCAAGAAGCCAACATTCCCCCCGATCAACTCGGTGGACAAATTCAAGATCTGATCGATCTACAACTGGCTAATGCGATCGCCAAAATTGGTCATCCCTTTGCTTTGCAATTGGCGATGGATCAAGCTCAAACCCTCAGTCTGGACCGACCTCGACGGATACACGCTCAAACCTTAGTCGCCCACTGGCGCAAAGAAATCGAACGCATTGAAGACCGACCTCATATCGTTCTGGCGCGTAAATTAGCAGAACAACAAGACGCCAATGGGTTTAGAGCCGCAGTTAAGCAAGCCACTCAAGTGGCACTGGGTCGTCCCTTGCGAGTCGAAGCTCAAACTCTGATCGCGGAGTGGACAAAACGGATTGAAATTATCGAAGATCAACCGATCTTCAATGAAGCTCTGGCTTTAGCCAAAGCAGGAAACTTGAGTGCGGCGATTGATAAAGCTTCTGGAATTGCTTCAGGTCGCGCTCTCCACAGTCAAGCCCGTGACAAAATTAACGAATGGGTGACAGAAGTTCAAATTGCTGAGGATCGCCCCCTGCTTGACAAAGCCTACGGTTTAGCAGATAAAGGCAGCTTGAGTTCAGCCATTTCAGAAGCGTCTCGAATTCGCTATGGTCGCGCCCTCTACTATGAAGCCCAAAATGCGATCGCCCGTTGGGTTGAAGAACGGGATGCTTACTGGGCGGCTCAACAACCTCGACGTTCTGAGCCAACGAGTTCTAGGAGTTCTTCTAGTTCTTCACAAAGCAGCTATTCTAGCTCTGGCAGCAGTTCTTCGAGTTCTTCGTCAAGTGGATACTCCAGTGGTTCGAGTTCTTCGAGTGGATATTCGGGCTACTCGGGTGGTTATTCTTCTGGCTCGAGCAGTGGATACTCGGGGGGTTATTCCGGCTCAACGAGTGGATATTCAGACTACTCTAGTGGCTATTCTTCTGGTTCTAGCGGATACTCAGGGGGTTACTCCAGTGGCGGCTATTCCAGTGGTTATTCCAGCGATTATTCAGGTAGTTCTTCGGGCTATTCAGATAGCTATTCGGGTGGGTATTCCGGTGGTTCGAGTGGATACTCCTCATCCGATAGCGTCGCACCAGCTCCGGCTGCGGCGTCGGGAGGTTACGAAGCCCCTGCTGCGGCTCCTGAAGCTCCGGCTGCTGCGCCCACTGAAACTTATAGTCCTCCAGATGCTAACTTATTTTTGGAGTAGTACAGCTCGTCTAAAAGCATCTAATGGTAAAGTCTGAAGTAGCGGAATTCAGACCTTTCAGACTTCTGTGAATCCATGACTCAATCGACTGTGCGACTTCTGCTTATTGATGATGACCCGATTTTTTGCATGGGATTACGGGCCGCTTGCCAACAGTATCCTGATTTACAGGTCGTTGCAGAAGCCCAAACCGCAGAAGCCGCCTTAGCAATTTTAGAACCTCAACGGGCCGTAAACGAGAATTCCCTCCCCAACATTTCAGCCGATCATGTTATTGATGTCGCTGTTTTGGAGTTGGGGATGGCTAGCCTAAATGCTCCTAACTCGCGGTTGCATTCTACCACTGATCCGGCGATCGCTTTTTGTCAATCTCTGATGACGAACGACCCAAACTTGGGGATTTTGCTTCTCACTTCCATTCGAGACAATACCCGATTACAAGCTGCTCAACAGGTTGGGGTTCAAGGCTATTGTCCCAAAGGGGTAGCGATTGAGACGATGATCACTGCAATTCGTCTGATCGCCAATGGCCAGACGGTTTGGGAAAATTTCAGTTCTGATGGGCTTTCAACTCGGACTCAATCCCCAATCGCTGGTTTATCACGATGGAGTCGCTGGCGTTACAAACTCGGGTGTTCTGGACTGCAACAAATTGATGAAACTCTCGCTGAAGTCACAACTCAACTTCCGAACCCCTATGATGTGGAACGGGGAGATCCGATGGCGGTTCTCAACTGGTTAATGATCACAGGTCATCGCCGAGAACTGCTGGCGGCTCGTTGGATTGTCAGTCAACTGTTACCCGCTTCTGTTCGCACTCAAGCCCCTGCAACGGAGGAAACGAACTCTACCCCTAATCCCCCCCCAAACGAGCCTCTAACACCCAAAGAATGGCTGGTTGTGCGTTCTAATTCTTCCCTAACCTATCAAGCTCCGGTATTAGCAACGGAGGTGAAATCGGTTTTATTTGATGTTACTTTTGCTAAATTGCAGTCGGGGTTAATCAATCTGACAGGTTCTCCCCTGGAAATTGATATTTTACGATTGACTCAAAAACGGGAACTGATTTGTCTGATTTTGCAACAGTTTGAACAAATGTTAGACGAACTCGGATTTTCCCAAGTGGAATTTGAGCAATTATCTGATAAATCTCCGACAATGCTCGTTGATATTTGGAAAGCGTCTGTTACTAATTTTTTGGGGAAATATTACACTTTACAAGTTGGAACTCAAGAGATAGAAGTTGTCCCGGTTCTACTGCGAGATGCAGTGATTGTTCAAACTTCGATTCTTGATAAAATTCCCTTGGTTCCCGATTTAGTTGCTCATTTATTATTTCAAGTTCCTTTAATCGTTGATAATACTTCTTCTCCGGTGGGAAGTCCTGAAGCGATGCAACGCGCCGAAGCGATTTTACAAAATTTAGTGATTCAAATGGCGAATGCTGTGATTCAACCCTTGCTAAATCATTTTGCTGATGTTGAAGAACTTAAACAAAAATATTATGATCGGCGGTTGTTATCGACTCGTGAACTCGAGAAATTTAGAAATAATTTGTCTTGGAAATATCGCGTCGATCAATATTTTGGAGAACCTAAAGAAATTTTTGAAAGTTTATATACTTTACGAGTCTTTGGAGAACGGGGAATTCAAAAACAAGAAATTTATTCTCCCCGTAATGAAGAATTGAAAAAGCTTTCAGGCGTTCAACTGGCGGTGAGTTTGGTGTTAGAAACTCGTGATGCAGTCGCTCCCAGAGTTCGAGCAACAATCTCTTTTCTAGGAAGTGGTGTGGTTTATTTGTTGACTCAAGTTGTGGGTCGAGGAATTGGTCTAATTGGTCGGGGAATTCTACAAGGAATTGGTAACTCGTTACAGGAAAATCGTGTTAATAAAAAAAATGGTCGTCAACCCTGAAAATTCAAAGAGGAGATGGAGAAGTTTGATAACGGGTAGAGGTAATTCATTAATTCCCTTTACGCTCACGGGTGAGTGATTCAAGAATTACTGGCAGAATTATCTTAACTTTATTTTAATTCCCTGTTAACTCTCAAATGATATGGTTAGGTGGGAGGTTATATTTTATGAAACGTCGTCATTTTCTCGGGTATTCTTTATACTTTATCATAGGATGTAGCACAACAACGACCCGGAACAACGAACTCGGAAAGAATAAACCTGATCTTCTCCGTTTTACAGTAACTGACGAACAAGGACTAGAAGCATTAGAGCAGAATTATGGCAAATTTCGCCAAGCTTTAGAAGAAGTCCTAGAGACAAAAATTGAGTTTGTCCCGGTAGAAAGCTACATCGCTGCTGTGGTTGCGTTTCAATCCAATCAAGTGGATTTAATTCTCACTGGGCCTTCTGAATATGTGGTAATTCATGCTCGGACTGATGCTTTACCTTTGATTGCGATCGCTCGTCAAGATTACTATTCTATCATTGTTGTTCCCGAACAGAGCAATATTCAATCTTTAAATCAATTAAGCGGTAAAACCATTTCTCTGAAAAAACCGGGTTCTACCAGTGGTCATCTTGGCCCAACAAAATTATTACTAGATGCCGGACTGAAACCGAATGTCAACTATCAAGTAATGATGTTAGGATCACAAGAAGGGATGGAAGCACTCGCTGAGGGGAAAGTCGATGCTTGGGGGGGATCAAAAACGGATTATGAAGGCTATAAAATTTCTGGAAAAAGCTTTCGAGAGATTGAAAAAGGTTCTCCCCTTCCCAATGATTTGATTGTTGCGAGTGATTTTTTAGATCCAAAAGTTGTTGCTGAGTATAAAAAGCGGATTATCGAAAATCAAGACAAATTACTTCAGGCTTTAGTTGCAGGTGAAGAAACTCAAAAATACAAAGGTTCTCGGTTAGTTCCCGTTGAGGATAGTGATTATGATATTATTCGTGATGTCTATCAAGCGATTGGCGAAGGGGAGTTAATTCGGTAAAATTTCAGGGATGAAACAAGTTGACTCAGAACCGAGTGAATTAACCTAATATTAACCTAAGGATGCTAAATTAGTACAGAAATGCTCTATCCGGTTCTATTATGTTGCTCGGTAAAACAGTTGAGGAAGCTGAAAAAATAAAGAAAACTCTAAAAATTAGCTTTTCTTCAGTTGTTGGAGGATTATCATTCAGTCAATCTAGAAAAATTTTTTCTCGCTTGAGCATTCTAAAAAAGATTAGCTATGGCTATTGTCTGGCGATTGGAATTGGTGTTAGTGGTACAATTGTGGGATTGATGATCGGAGATTCATCTCAACAAAAAGCATTATCACAACTCACTATCGCTTATCAACAACAGAATATCATTACCCAACTCGAAAATGCTCTGAAATCCTTACAATCTCATCCTCAACAGTTGATTATTGTTTTAGGAGACAATATTTCCTACGATTACGAAGTGGTGAAATTTTATGATAACTTAAATCGAATTCAACACCAAATTCATAAACTCGATACCTTTATAGAACTTCACGCTGAGGATATTGTTGTTGAGGAAAAGGATGTTCAGAAGCTATTCCAAGCTTACCATACCACAATTAAATCCTATGTTGAACTTATGGAGTCTCTCTGGAAAGAAATTAAGCCAGCGACTCTCGTTCAAGAAGAAATTCCCACCGCACAACAACAAATTTGGAACACCCTGCGAGATCAAGAAGCCACTCAAATTAGTCTAGAGTTTGAACGAATTTCCGAACAGTTAACGCGACTGATTACCAAAGCTGAACTTCAACAAAAGCAAGCCGATATTCAACTCCAAAAAGCGAATAATTTGCGAGTTATGATTATTGTAACCAGTTTATTCCTTTCTACAACAATTGCAATTATACTTGCTATTTTAACCAGTCGTGCGATTGCTCTTCCGATTCAAAAAGTAACGAAAGTTGCTCAACGAGTCACTGAAGAATCCAATTTTAGCCTGCGTGTTCCAGTGAGATCTACAGATGAAATCGGAACCTTAGCGGTTTCTCTGAATCAATTAATTGAATGGGTAGAAAAATATACTCAGGATTTAAGACAAGCGATTAAAGATTTAAAAACGACTCAAGCGCAACTGATTCAAAGCGAGAAAATGTCGAGCTTAGGTCAAATGGTAGCAGGAATCGCCCATGAAATCAATAATCCGATCAGTTTTATTCATGGAAATATTACCCCAGCTTTAGAGCAGATCCAAGATTTACTGAATTTAGTTGATCTCTATCAACAAAATTGTTCCCAGATTTCGCCGGAAATAGAAGCCAAAATCGCCGAAATTGATTTAGAATTTATCGCGGAAGATTTACCGAAGTTACTCTCTTCGATGAAAATGGGAACCCAACGAATTAGAGAGATCGTGTTGTCGCTGCGAAACTTTTCTCGCCTCGATGAAGCGGAAATCAAGCAAGCTGATATTCACGAAGGAATTGATAGTACATTACTGCTTCTGAATCATCGTCTGAAGCCAGAGATTGAAGTCGTGAAACAGTATGGCAATATTCCCCTGATTGACTGCTATCCCGCACAACTCAATCAAGTATTTATGAATATCATTTCTAATGCGATTGATGCTTTAGAAGAGGCAAAGACTCATATTTTGTATGGCGTGGAATTCTCAACACCCGCTCAAATTACCATTCAAACCGAACAGATTAATACTCAACAGATTCAAGTCAGAATCCGAGATAATGGATTAGGAATTCGTCCTGAGATTAAACATAAACTGTTTGATCCGTTTTTTACGACTAAAAAAATCGGCAAAGGAACAGGAATCGGGCTTTCAATTTGCTATCAAATTATCCAGAACCATCAAGGCAAAATCGAAGTCGTCTCGGAATACAAAAAAGGGGCTGAGTTTATCATCACTCTACCGATTATATCAAAAAAATGCCGAGAATGATCAACCCTTTTTCAAGTTTTTACTCCATTTCAACAAATACCGTCACGGCGGCGACTGCAATCAACATTTCATCATTTTTATCCTCAAGTTCGGCGATCGCCCGTCCTTGCACCACCATTCCGCCTGACTCGAGTTTGAGGCTTTTTTGACCAAAAGGCAACACCGCCAACACCTCATCCGATCGCACTTGTTCAGGATAGGGAACCGCCACCTGTACTTCAACAATCATCTGATTGGGATGAGTTAAACCCGCCACCTCCCAAACTCCGGGTAAAGCATTGTGAGCGATCGCATTGCGAACCGCCCGTGCTGCGGCTACAGTAGGGTCTTGTCCATGCTGATCAATCCCCATCGCCATTTCAATAATTAAGCGTTTACGAGCCATAATTCAAGCTTTAAATGTACTATTGATGAACTTCCCCATTTGGCATAATCGCCCCATGCAACTGTACGCCAACAGTTGTCGCACTGCTAAATTCAACTCGGGTGAGATAAGCATAACTCAAATTCGCATTGCGGAGATTTGTCCTAGCAATTGAGGCATCCGTAAGATCGGCTTGGGTTAAATTCGCATCACTTAAATCGGCGCGGGTTAAATCGGCTCGTACTAGGTTTGTTCGGCTCAAATCTGCACCACAAAGATTAGCATTACTCAGTTTAACATCAGGTAAGATTGAATCACACAAAACCACCCCAGGAAGTTGAGCCTCTGTTAATATCGCTCGTTCAAGTTTTACCTTTCTTAAATTCGCCCCCATCAGTCGAGCGCCGGATAAATCGGCTTCGGTTAAAAACGCCGATTGTAGGTTTGCTTCTGTGAGGTTAGCTTGCTTCAAAATCGCCCCTCGAAACACCGTTTCCCCTAAATTAGCGCCTCGAAGATTAGCACGGGTTAAATCGGCACCTGTGAGGTTAACACCTTGTAAATCACTACCTCGTAAATCAGCCCCCCGCAAGTTCACCCCTTCGTAAATCCGTCGTTCATAACGTAGGTTCGCCCCCCGTAAACAAGCACCTCGCAAGTCAGCCCCTTGGAGATTAACGCCGCGTAAATCAGCTTGAATCAGGTTAGCATCCAGTAAAATAGCCAGAGACAAGTTAGCCTTGCGAAAATCGGCACCTTGTAAAATGGCTCCGTGAAGATCTGCATCGTTGAGGTTGGCGCCACTGAGGTTGGCTTTATTGAGGTTGGCGCCACTCAGTTTGCTACTAACTAAGTTGGCTCTGGTTAAGTTGACACCATTGAGATAAGCAAGAATTAATTCAGTTCCCTGTAAGTCGGCGTGGCTGAAGTTAGAATCAATTAAATCCGCAGAGTTTAGATTAGCATTTCTGAGATTAATCGCTCTAAAATCTCGCTCTCCTGCTTGATATCGTTTCAGCAGTTCAGTCGCATCCATTTCGTTTAACCTTTGAGTGAATTATAGGCATATTGTTGAGTCCAAGCAACCGATTTTTGACCAATTTTACGTCCATAGATTTTAATATGATGAATGGATGTGATTTTCAGAAAGATTAGCTTTTTATGAACAAAAGATGCTGTGGGTTCGGGTGAGGGAATTTCTTCTGCTGCAACGACAATGTGTAAACAACCCGCTTGAGATTTGACTTGGGTGTGAATTCCTCTTGTTTGTAAGGATTGATTGATCAAGCTGGCGATCGCTTTGGGATTTCCCTGTCGAGCGAGTTCCATCATTTTTTGTTGAGACGGATCGATAGTTTGAGCTAATTTTATTTCGCTGGTTTCGAGTTCGTTTAAATCCTTTTTTAATTCATTGACTTTGATTTCTATTGTGTCAATTAATTTTTGGAGTGCCTGTTTTTTGAACTGGAAGCGTTCTTCGGAGGTTTGATTTTTTAGACAGAGATCTAAAAGATTTTGTAACTCATCCCAGGTTTGATTAATGGGGTAGATTGTTTTTCTAATACTATGATTAAGGATGATTTGCACCTGAGATTCTAATTGATTGTTGAGATTTTCTAGTTCTTCGGTTCTCAGCCTGGTTGAAATTGAGTGATCAGGAGTGAGCAATGTTTCTGATGTTAAAGGATTTTCGTCTAATTTGGGTTCTTGATTTAATAAAAAAGAGTTGACATTTTCTGACTTTTTTTCTTCAATACTCAAAAAATCCTCTTCTATTTTATCATTAACATAACAAGTGTTTACCTCAAGTTTTTCTTCTAATGTATTGCTTGATTTTTCTGTATTTATTGCGTATATTGGCTTTAAAGCATCTAGTAAAACACTGACAGCTTGAGCATTTTCATCGGGATTTTCCAAATAGTCAGCCATTTTCAATAGATGAGATCTTAAACCAGAAATGATTGGAAAATTTTGCAGCAAGTGTCTTAGTAAATCATCCAAGCTATGCAACTTTAACTGTGACCATTCTTGAGTGCTAAAATTAAACTCTCGTTCTAAAGTAGAAAACAGTAACAGTTTCACTCGTAAGGGATTTGTATACTGCATAATTCTCCATCTGACATCAAACAGGTTAGGAATAGAAGAGAGAGAATTCAACTTCTGATTCGGCTCCGTTGTTTCTACAGCTTGGGAATTCTGAGTCAGAGTCGATTCAGAAAGATTTTGATCGGCTTGGAAATGAGATGGATTTAATTGGTCTTCTAAATAAAGTTGTCCAACTTGATTAATAATCGTATGAATAATCAGAGTGTATTGTGATTTTTTATTGATTTTCGACAAAATTCGATCTAGAATATTATAGAGATTCTCTAGAGTTTGAGTTTTCCAATATAATTCCTGCACTAAATTTCTGGTCGAAATCTTAATCAACAAGTCTTGATTATTTTCCCACTGTCCTCGACAAGCACAAAGCATCACCTTTTTAATCCGATTCAGGTTAACATCTTTTTCTAAATGTTCAACAACTTCGTTCAATTTTGAGGGACTAGACACCTTTTCCTCCTCTGGAAGCAAGAATTAGAAAATAATTTTTATCTATACTGATTTCCCATTGAAAACTCAGACAATGATGCAAAAGTTCAATATAACCCCAAAAAATAGACCTTGAAGCTGATTCAGCGAACGAATTTCATAACAACACCCTATTTCATTTTAAACGAGAATCCTCTCACCGTGCTAATAATAAAGGGTACAGCAACATCTGCTATACCCCACTGTATGACTGGAATGACAACAAAGTTTAAATTAAATTAGGTACGGCTTTACCAACAATTGCCGCACACGCCCCTACCTTTAGGTATGGGGATACTAGGTTTGGAAAATGCTATAGTAATTCTACTGGCAGGGTATTCAACCAGTCTAAAAACCCAGCATCTAATCGATGCAATGAACCTTGAAGACTTAAGGTATGGGGTTCTTGCGAGGAATGCTTTGGCAGGATAAAACCTTAAAGCACCAAGTACAGAGAATCAAGCATTTTTTCTCAAGTACGGTAGGGCATACCGAAACTATCTCTGAAATGGGATGAACGACTGGGGAGACTCACCCCAAAGAGCGTAGATTGGGAAACCAGTTGGCTTTAAGGGTTGTCAATGAACCAGTAATCCAAATCCGTGAGGCTTGGAGAATCCCCTTGCTTTAGAAATGGGGAGTATGTCAAACGTTAGCCATCACACCCTGATAGACTCGTTCTGTAACCTCAGCCAAACGTTGCATTCCCTCTACAATTTCCTCATCACTCGCCGTCAGACTCATGCGAATACATTGCTGTTTGTGTGGCCAATCTCCCGATAAACCGGGGAAAAAAGAACTTCCCGGTACACAAATCACACCCACTTTCTTTAATTCTTGATAAAATTCCCAATCAGAAATCGGTAAATCTTCAAACCAGATCCAAGCAAAAATCGCCCCTTCTCCCCGATGCAAATACCAAGGCAAATATGAAGGCATTGAGCTATCCAAAGTCGCCTCTAAAATGGTAAACTTGTTTTGGTAGTATGGGCGAATCACCTCAACCGCAATATCCGCTAACATTCCCGAACCAATCGCCCTCGCTGCGATCGCCTGTCCGTACCGAGAAGAATGAATACAAATATTCGTTTGAAAGGCTTGCAGGACTTGAATAATTTCTTCATCACCAATCGCTACCCCCAACCGTTCACCCGGAAGTCCCGCTTTTGATAAACTAATACAGTGAACAATATTTCCCCCAAAAATCGGTTCCATATCGGTAAAATTCAACGCAGGAAACGGAGGCGCGTAGGCAGAATCAACAAAAACAGGTATATTATAATTGGCTGCCATCGCTGCAATTTTTTTCACTTCATCCTGAGTCAATACATTTCCTGTAGGGTTACAAGGACGAGAAAAAATAATCGCACCCACCGTTTCATCAACCGCAAACCGATCAAAATCAGGATGATATTTGAACCGATGCGTCTCAGGAAAAGTCTCTAATTTGGGTTGATAAGCCACCACCGCTTCAGGAAACAGGCTAACGCTACCATATCCGGTATAATCAGGACTCAAGGGCAAAACGATCTTTTTAAGGGTTCCGTCCTCTGTGTAGCCGCCAAAAGCATTAGCAGCGAAAAAATAAATTGATTGACTTCCAGGGGTAATCAAAATATTGCGATCGCTGAGATTTAGTCCGTAGCGTGAGTTAAAATCTTCAACAATTACATCGATAAACGGTTGATAGCCTTGACTCGAACCATACCGACAAATCACCTCGCCATATTCAGGACTAGACAGAAGTTGATCGGTACAATCTCGCCATAACTGTTCAACTTCAGGTAAAATCACCGGATTACCTGCACTTAAATTAATAAAATCTTTACCCTGACCTGATCTGAGGGTTTCAATAATATCTTTCATAATCGCACGCACCCCACTCAAATGGGACATACGATTGCCAAATTTAGATAAAGCCAGATCCATAGTGCAGCAAACGTACTCGATTGACATTGAATTAATCTTAACCACAGTCAGCCAAGATGGGGAAGTCTCAAAAATAAAATATAGATTTTTTCACGAATACTCAGATTGATGATAGCTTTGATCTCAATAGCAACAGCATTTACAGCGATGATTCCTATTATCCCATGTTGATTTGGCAAGCTGACTTTTATCGCCGTCCTCTCGGTGATACCACCGGACAACCCCTCTGGGAGTTGTTGATCTGTGATCAGAGTCGCAGTATTGAATATCTCGCCTTCTGTCCCCAGTCTCAGGTGAATTCAACTTGGTTGACTCAACAGTTACAACAAGCAACGCAAACTGAGAAACCCGATGTGATTTGGGTTTTTCGTCCTCAATCTCTCAGTTTAATGGAAATCGCCGCCGCAACGCTAGGAATTCCTGTTAAACCTAACCGTCGCACTACAACGCTTAAACAATGGCTACAGCAACGGGTTGAAGATTATCCCAAACTCGCAGGTTATACCAACGAACCCTACAAACCGATAGATTTGGATAAACCGCCTCCTGTTCCCATTCCTGAGAATTTATGGGGGGATGTTTGGCGGTTTGCAACCTTACCCGCAGGAGAAATTGTTGATGCGTTTAGCGATCGCCCGATTCCTTTTTTAGAAATGCCGGATTTTTTGCATCCAATTCATTTAAAATTACCTTCAACGGTTGCCGTTCCCGGTATTGTAATTAATGGCGGGCGTCAGTCGATGCAATTAGCGCGTTGGTTAGGGGAAAATCAGCCTGTTTCGTTGCATTATATTCCCGGTTCTCCCGATGGATTAATTTTAGAAGCGGGATTAGTAGATCGGTGGGTATTAGCAACCTTTGAAGATGCGGAAGTTAGCGAAGCGGCTAAGATGTTTACCGAACGAAAACAGTTAACCAAAGGGTTACATTTTTTGTTAGTTCAACCGGATGATTCGGGGATGACTTATACCGGGTTTTGGTTGTTAAGACCAGAGTAAAAACTGTTAATATAAGTTGTTAGTCGAGAAAAGACCACAGCCATGAGTGAGCTATTAGAAACCTTTCGAGAAGCCTACAGAAACTTAGAACTGCTTCCCCTGTTAACCGAGAAAGAACTGAATCAATTTCGGGTGGAATACGGACAGGAAACCCTAGAAGAATTAGAACAACTCGTTGAAGATAGTCCCTCGGGAGACGGGAAGATTATATTTGCAGGACATCGAGGCTGCGGAAAATCAACCTTATTAGCCGAATTTAGCCGACAGCTAGATAAACGCTATTTTGTTGTATTTTTCTCGATTTCTGACTTGATAGAAATGTCGGATGTGAATCATATTAATATTTTATTTGCCATTGCGGTTCGTTTGATGGAGGAAGCGGAGAAAAAAGACGTTAAAATAAAATCCACAACTAAAGAACAGTTTTATAAATGGTTCGCCAGTCGCACAAAAACCGAAACCGAACAATTTAACGCGGAGGTGGGTGCGGGGTTTGACTTGTTTAAAATTATTACCGGAAAGTTAAAGGCAGATGCAACAGTCCGCCAAGAAATAAAACAGGAGTTCATGCGGAAAATATCGGATTTAATTGCTAGAATTAACGAAATAGCCGCAGTGATTGTAGGCGCGACCAAACAAGAAATATTGGTCATTATTGATGATTTGGATAAATTAGATTTGGCTTTGGTGCGAGAAGTTTATCAAAATCATATTAAAGCTTTGTTTCAGCCCAACTTTAGGATGATATTAACCATTCCAATTTCGGCTTTACGAGAAGTTGAATTAACGGCAACTCTAACCACAGAAACGAACGATCAAGTTGTCAAAATGTCCGTTTCCAAACTGTTTGATAAAGGAGAACGTCGTCTTCCTGATTCTACACCCAAACCCGAACCCGCAGCCATTTTAAAGGAAATTATAGAAAAACGAATTCTCCCGGAACTGTTTGAACCGGAAATTGTGGAACAAATTATTATTTATAGCGGGGGTGTATTGCGGGAGTTAATTAGAATTTCAAACGAATGTTGTCGAATTTGTTTGCGGTTAATTCGGCGTAACCCCGAAAATAAAGAGATTAAAATTAATCGGGATATATTCCAGCAAGCGATTACAAAAATTAGCCTTGATTTTGATATGAGAATTGGTACCACAGATTATGAAATCTTAGAGACAACCTATCGAGAATTTCGCCCGAATGACCCCAAAGATCAACGGTTTTTAGACTTGCTACATGGATTGTATGTTTTAGAGTACCGGAATGCTGAACTTTGGTACGATATTCATCCCATTGTTACAGAACTGTTGCAACAGCGAGGACATATTTAAAATTATGGAATCAGCAAATTTATTTGAACCTTCAATTGATAATCAAGAGAATTATGACGATTTAATCGTTTCAATAGAAGCAAGTCAAAATCAACTCAATCTCTTAATTGCTGTCTGCGACGATAGCGAATATCGAGATCAAATTATTCAACGCTACGAAGCCGAACTTACTCCAGAAATTAGCTGTTATCAGGTTCAATTAGCACGGGGAGAACCGAGTTTAAAAGCGGCAATTTCAGCCTTGGTTAAAAAGAAAAAACCGTTACAACAGAGAAAACAAGCCGTTATCACGGTTACGGGTGCAGAACAACTGTATTTTCTGCGTCACGGTGACGAACGTTCAGAACAGGAAATTTTCTTTGGATATTTGCAATGGACAAGGGAAGCTTTGCGTCAATTTCCCTTTTCAATTGTGTTGTGGATAACCTCTCAAATTGAACAAGAACTCAGCAAACAAGCCCCCGATTTTTGGAGTTGGCGAAAAGGGGTGTTTAGATTTAAGTCGAAGCAGAAAAAGCTGGTTTCTGCCAACGAGTTTCAACCTTTTAGAGAGATGTTTCAACTCAGATTTTCCGAAGTTGACGAAGACGAACCCTATTTTTTACCCATCGAAGATTTAAAAGCGTTAATTCAGGATATTGAACAGGAAAAAGGAACGGATGATGCTAGTTTGGCGACGTTGTATGCACGGCTGGGAGAAATTTATAAACGTCGAATAGAACAGGGAGACTGTGAAGACTATCAGCAAGAACAGACGTTAGCAATTGAGTATTTTCAGAAGGCTATCAGTTTACAACAAAAGCTAAATTTAGAGATTGAATTAGCAGAAAGTCTAAACAATTTGGCATCACTCTACAAGTCTCAAGGGAAATATGAACAAGCTAAACCTCTCTATTTACTAGCCTTAGAGATGAGACAGCAGTTGTCAGGAAAACAGCATCCCGATGTGGCAACCAGTCTAAACAATTTGGCATCACTCTACAAGTCTCAAGGGAAATATAAACAAGCTGAACCTCTCTATTTACTAGCCTTAGAGATGAGAAAACAGTTATTCGGAGAACAGCATCCCGATGTGGCAAATAGCCTCAACAATTTGGCAAATCTCTATTTATCCCAAGGGAAATATGAAGAAGCCGAACCTTTGTTTAAAAAAGTTTTAGAGATGAGGCAGCAGTTGTTAGGAAAAAAACATCTTGATGTGGCAACCAGTCTCAACAATTTAGCAACTCTCTACAAATCTCAAGGCAAATATGAACAAGCTGAATCTTTGTTTCAGCAAGCTTTAGAAATGAGAGAAAAGTTATTAGGGCTTGAGCATCCATTTGTGGCAACTAGCCTCAACAATTTGGCATCACTTTATGAATCTCAAGGGAGATATGAACAAGCAGAATTCCTCTATTTACAAGCTTTAGAAATGAAACAAAAATTATTAGGACTACAGCATCCGTCTGTGGCAACCAGCCTCAACAATTTGGCACTATTCTACTCATCCCAAGGCAAATATGAACAAGCAGAATCTCTCTATCTACAAGCCTTAGAAATGAAACAGCAGTTATTGGGACAGCACCATCCATCTATAGTAACCACTCTTCACAATTTAGCATCTCTCTACTATTTTCAGGGAAAATATGAACAAGCAAAATCCTTTGGTCAAAAAGCTTTAGCTATGGCTAAAGAAGTTCTAGGCGTTAATCATCCTAATACCAAAAAGATTCTGGAAAACTTAGACTCTGTGTTGAACTGATCCCGTTGTTATGATATTCTATAAGAATCACAAAATTAACCGAATAAATAGCTTTTATGGAAGTTATAATCATCATAACTGTTCTTTTACTTATATTGGCTACTTTATACTTTCTCGGACAACAACAAAAGAAAAAAATTAAAAAGGCTATTGAAACCCATATTAAAGAAATTAGTCAGAATCCAGAGAACGACGATGCTTATGAAAAATTATTAGAAGCATGGAAGCCAAAATACTTGTTAATAAAAGAAATAAAAAAATATTATCTTCAGGTTTTAAAATTGTGTCAAACGCATTCTTCCAAAGCAAAAATATGGAGATTAGCTCGAGAACTGGCAGAAAACCAATTAATTATTTTAAATAAAAAATACAAAATTTCATTTGATAAGCAACAAGAAGAAAAAATATTTAAGCTTTTGAAGACCAACCTGTTTAACGAAATTAACAACAGAGAAATTAGATCGGATATTGTTTTAATGTTTTACTTGATTGGGGAAATACAACCTTCAGAAACCAAAAATATGTACGACATGGCATTAAAAATGCTAGAAGAAAACCCTAACAGTAAAGAGATGAAAACACTTGCTCTTGATCTAGGAAGGTTGCATTATTGTGTAAATAGGGGAACTAATACATTAAGTTTGTATGATGAACAAGCGATTCAAAATGACATTATAACTAGAATGGATTCAAATTGATAAAAATCAAGAATAGTAGGGTGGGTTAAGGTAGTCGGACTGATAATTTAACGCTTTGGGAATGGTTTTCACCCACCCTAAAGGTTCAAAGGAATTTAGAGAGGTTCTCAATGCTAAAATTAAATTATCCTTGATTAATTTTCAGATAATGGAAGAAATTCTAGAGTTAAAACAATTGTTACTGAAAGGCGACATCAAAGGGTCACTGGCTATTGTTGAGGAACTAGAAGAAATGAGTCGGGATGACATCATCAACAATATTCGTAGCTATGCCGTTATTTTACTTCTCCATTTAATTAAACAACAAGCCGAAAATCGCACGACTCGTTCCTGGGATGTTTCCATTCGGAATTCTGTCCGAGAAATTAAACGAAAAAATAAGCGACGTAAAGCCGGAGGTTATTATCTCAGTCAAGAAGAACTGATGGAAACTCTAGAAGAAGCCTATTTAAATGCGATAGATCAAGCTTCCTTAGAAGTGGAAGAAGGACGCTATGATTATCGGGAATTAGAACAAAAGGTTAATCGAATTGAAATTTTGAATCAAGCGATGAATTTAATTAACGCAGATGAAGTGAAATAAGGAGAGGTTATTCAAAGTCCCTCGCCTCACCCCCCTTTTTAAGGGGGGCAGGGGGGATTGGAGAGGGATTTAGGGAGAGGTTCTTCAAAGTTCCTCGCCTTACCTCCCTTTTTAAGGGGGGCAGGGGGGATTGGAGAGGGATTTAGGGAGAGGTTCTTCAAACTTCCTCGCCTTACCTCCCTTTTTAAGGGGGGCAGGGGGGATTGGAGAGGGATTTAGAGAGGTTTTCAATGCTAAAATAAAACTATCCTTGATTAATTTTCAGATAATGGAAGAAATTCTAGAATTAAAACAATTGTTACTGAAAGGCGACATCAAAGGATCATTAACCCTAGTTGACGAGTTAGAGGAAATGGGTCGCAAAGATATTATTAACAATATTCGCAGTTATGCAGTCATTTTGCTACTTCATTTAATTAAACAACAAGCGGAAAATCGCACCACTCGTTCCTGGGATGTTTCCATTCGCAACTCTGCTTTAGAAATTCAAGATTTAAACGAACGTCCTAAATCAAAAGGAGTTTATTTGAATACAGAAGAATTATATCAAATTCTAGAAAAAGCCTATCCCCAAGCTATTAACAAAGCTTCCTTAGAAGTGGAAGAAGGACGTTATGATTATCGGGAATTAGAACAAAAGGTTAATCGAATTGAAATTTTGAATCAAGCGATGAATTTAATTAACGCAGATGACGTGAAATAAAGAGAGGTTATTCAAAGTCCCTCGCCTTACCTCCCTTTTTAAGGGGGGATTAAGGGGGGATTGGAGAGGGATTTAGGGAGAGGTTATTCAAAGTTCCTCACCTTACCTCCCTTTTTAAGGGGGGCAGGGGGGATTGGAGAGGGATTTAGGGAGAGGTTCTTCAAAGTCCCTCGCCTTGTAGGAGACTGTTAATAGAAGTTGTTATTTTTAGAGAAGACGGGGTAAAACGGTTTTACCAAAAGTTTCAATAAATTGCTCTTGTTCTCGATTAACGTTATGTAAAATCAACTCATCAAATCCCAGTTCAATATCTTGCTTTAACCATTCAATATGCTGCTCTACGTTCGACGAAACTCGCACATTTTTTTCTAAATCTTCTAAAGTGACAAATTCTCCAATAGCATCAAATTGTTGAGGAGTTTTTAGATCGGATAAAACCTGACTTGCAAAAATATTATTTCGCCATTGATCATAAGCATCTTTTTTAGCAATATTTTCATCAGAATGATAAGATAACTGAACCTTTAAAATCATCGGTTTTCCTTGTCCTCCTCCCCGATGAAATGCCTCCACAACTTCTTTTAATTGTTCAGGAGGACGAGAGGTGGTTATCAGTCCATCCGCCCAACTACCGAGCCATTGAGCGGTTTTTGCGGTGATTGCAGCCCCAATCATTAAGGGATTTGTTTCGGGGCGAGTATAGAGTTTTGCTTCTTCAATAGATACTAAACCTCGATGGGTTACTGTTTCCCCTGACCACAACGCCCGAATAATATCAACACATTCTTTTAAACGGGTATTGCGATCGCTTTTACAAGGCCATTTATCACCTGTAATTTGTTCATTTAAGGCTTGACCACTGCCAACAGTTAACCAAAAACGATCAGGAAACATTTCCGCTAAAGTTGCTGCGGCTTGGGCAATAATAGCGGGGTGATAGCGTTGACCAGGGGCGCAAACAATGCGATAGGATAAATTTGGGGTTGCTTGCATTGCAGCGCCTAACCAAGACCAAGCAAAACCGCTTTGTCCCTGGTTTTCACTCCAAGGATAAAAATGATCGGAAGATAAGCATAAATTAAACCCCGCTTTGTCAGCTTGTTGAACATAATTTAACAGTTGACTGGGTTTAAATTGTTCGTGGGAGGCATGATAACCAATTTTAACCATTACTATTTTCCTTTAATTGTTAGCAGTCATAATCTTACTCACGAATTTGAACAAATAATCTAACACCCAAAACACCTGAAACCCAAACCTAATTTTACTTATTTTTGACTCACCCTTAACCAACGATAACCATAGGCGGATAAGGGAATGTTCTTGAAATCATGTTGAAGGGGTTCATAATAGTTATCTCCAAAAATATCCATTAAATATTGATAATCGTCGTTAGATTTTATGGTTACTTTACAATAGTCATTCCCTAAGTTGTGTAGGACTAAAATTGCATCATCTTCACCCAAACAACAGTGAGCAAAAACGGCTGGATGATCAGTTTCTAATATAGACCATTTTCCTTCACCTAATTGAGAATATTGTTTACGAATCCGAATTAAACGTTCTGTCCAATTAATCAAAGCAGTTGGATCGCGTTGTTGTTCAGAAACATTGAGAGATTGATAACCATATTTCCCGTCTTTAATCACAGGTCGAGTTAAATTTTCAGTCGCACTATTAGAAAATTCACCATTGGGTTGATTTGACCATTGCATCGGTGTTCGCACACTGGTACGACCCTCTAACGACAGGTCATCCCCCATGCCAATTTCTTCACCATACCGCAATAAAGGAGTCCCTGGTAAACTGAAAATTAAACTATAAATGAGTTCAATTTGTTTGCGATTTCCATTCACCATTGGCGGAAGTCTGCGTCGAATTCCTCGCCCAAAAATTTGCATATTTTCTTCCGGTGCAAAGGTATCAAAGACTTCCTGACGTTCGGAATCACTGAGAATATCTAAGGTTAATTCATCGTGATGGCGAACAAAATTTAACCATTGGCTATGTTCAGGAATATCGGATATTTGTTTTAAAGCTTTCCCTAAAGTTGATGCGTCTTGACGAGCAAGAGCCAGAAATAGATATTGATTCAAATAAAAGTTAAATAACAGGTGCATTCGATCATCATTCCCAAAATAAATCGAAAATTTATCAGGGGAAACATTGGCTTCTGCTAATAACACTCCATCGGGACAATGATACTGCACAAATTTTCGCATTTTCTCTAAAAAGTGCTGTAAATCTTCGCTTGTTCCTCCCTCAATTCCCACACCTAGAATCAAAAAAGGAGCCGCGTCAATTCTAAACCCAGAAATGCCTAATTTTAACCAGAATTCCATGATTTTTAAAACTTCTTCTTGAACTTCTGGATTAGCTATATTCAAGTCTGGTTGTTCTTTTAAAAAATGATGCAGATAATAAGCTTCTGCTTGTTCGTCATATTCCCAGATACTATCTTCTACGCTTGGGAACATAATTAATTCTGGATTATTCTTGGGAGTTTCTTCTGACCAAACATAATAATTTCGATATTTAGAGTTTTTATCGGCTCTCGATTTTTGGAACCAGGGATGTTCAATGGATGTATGATTAACGACTAAATCAATTAAAACTCGTATTCCTTTATCTTCTGCTTTACGGATAAATTCGACAAAATCTCCTAATGTTCCTAAGCGAGAATCAATATTATAATAATCCATGATATCATAGCCATTATCTCGATTCGGAGATGGATAAAAAGGTAACAGCCATAAACAAGTAATTCCTAATCCCGATAAATAATCTAAGCTCTGTGTTAAACCTTCAAAATCTCCAACTCCATCGCCATTCGAGTCTTTAAATGTTTCTACATCTAGAGAATAAACAATAGCATTTTTGTACCACAAGTTTGACTCAATAATCATAAATTAAAAGAAAATTAAATACCGACCTAAGCCATCACAGAATTGCCTAGATTCCTCACATAGATTAACCTTGAGAGAGAGATTTGATCGTCTATCTCTAGTTGTATTTTTAATAATTTTTAACTGAATTGATTTTATCTTTTGGATGATGTAGAGATTCAAGATTCGTTTCTTTGTAAAAATCAACCTCAAGATAGATGATTTAAAATTGATTCTAGAATAAATCACTCAACAGACCGATTCAATCCCTAATCCCTGTAAGGGCGGGTTCTTTGAAATTTATAAGATCCATTCTAGATTAAACTAAACCCGCCCAAATCTATTAAGTGCTAAACCGAAACGCCCCTAAATATTGATAGGTTCCATATTGTTCTTGACTGCTAAATAGTCGAACTTCATGGTTTCCTGAACCCGGTAAAGAACAAGGAATATTAGACGTTTTACGAGTGGGAGGACTACAGAGAAAGGTTTGTCTATGTCCTTGGGGTACAACTTCCGCCATCATCCAACGATTTTTAGAATTTTCTAACTGAATATCAACCTTATTTTGGACTCGGATATTAGAAAGTTTAGGGGAAATTAACCGGAACCCTTCCGCAAAAAATTCAGGCTGTAAAGAGGGCTGTCTAATAAACTCAGGACGAGATAACGGACGAGCCAATAATTGCCAAGCGGAATCATTTGGAAGATGAGTCATAATCATCACTTCAGGAGGGGTCAGTAAATAGTTTGTTCGGTACTGTTTAACATAGTCCGAACCGTTAACATAGCCCGTGTCCCAAGTGACATCCATTAAATACCATTTATCATTAATTTTAATCCCATTCCAAGCATGACCTTCACCGCTTAAACCCCCATTCAAAGTGCGATAATCTCCGGGGATATAAGCCACTTCTAAACCTGCTGCTTTTCCTAAAGCTTGCATCAATCTCGCATATCCTGAACAAACGGCTTTACGAGTTCTAAAAACAGTTTGGGCATCTTGAGGTGGATAATATTTTCGCAGATAAGCGGCATAATCATATTCAATCTTTGTGACAACATAATCATGCAATGCTTTAACGACTAAAAACGGATCTGATTCTCGTTGAGTAATATATTGGGCAACAGATGTTATACTGGTTTCTGCTGAACTCGGCATTCGAGTAACAAGGGAATCAATGCTAGTTTTTTCCCAGGGCCAAGAATTAGTTTGCTGTCGAAAGGCGAGAGTTTGTTGTAGACTGGGAAGGCCTGAAGAATCTGCAACGGCTTTGAAAGTTGTGAGCGGATTGAGTACCGTCAAGCAGGAGATTATTGCCAAACTGAGCGCCAATATTTGCTTTTTTGTTCGTCTAATTTTCATCCATTTAAAAATCTGAAAAGATTTGAATAAAATCAATAAAGAAGCTTGCTTATTCATAGTTTCCACAAAACTTTTGCCGGGTAATGTCAGCTTTATTCCGATGATCAACACGCAGAAATGACTATCCCAACCTGCACCAGAGGTAGGAAAAACGTAAGAAATTCAATTGACTCATAATTCGCTCAGAGAGTATTCGGCTATAGGATTCGAGAGTAATTTTACGAATCCTTTTGACTCCCTTGTGAATTTAATTTCGCTCCGTTTCTTAGGATTTCCGGGAGTTTTGAGAATTGCTGTTATTTTTGTCAATCTAATTTAATCAAGCTTAAGTCAATTCAAACCCGAACTTTTTCAAGAAGTTTATGGCAGAGATTTTCCTGAAAATCGTCAGTATAGATGAAGGATTAATGAGATCAGTTGTCTTCCTCAATTCCATCAACAACCGTCAGTGTATAGAAAGTTTTTCTGATGGGGTTTACGGCTAACAGTTAAGCGACAAGAGCCAACAATTATTCACTGCGTTAAGCAATCTGACTCTTTAGAGAGGGAAACGAGTTCCCCAAAGCCAGAATTTAGGAAACAAGGGAAGACCCCACGTTAAACTGATAGGAGTCTAGCTTAGGTGAAGATTGTCATGCCTACAGATCGTCGAGTTTCCCGAGTGGCTGCACAGATTAAACGGGAGGTGAGTCAAATATTAATGCAAGAAGTCAAAGATGATCGAGTCGGAAGTGGTATGGTGAGCATCACAGATGTGGAAGTTGCAGGAGATCTTCAACACGTTAAAATCTTTGTGAGCATTTACGGTAGTGAAGAAGCTCGTCAAGAAACGATGGTAGGTTTACGAGCGGCGACGGGCTACATCCGCTCTACTCTCGGTCAACGGGTGCGTTTACGTCGAACTCCAGAAGTTGTGTTTTTAGAAGATCGTTCGTTAGAGCGAGGTGATAAAATGTTATCGCTGCTGAATCACATTTCTGAAAACCGGAAACCGGATGAAGATCAGCAACCTCTGGAGGATTCTTCAGAGCAATACATTCCTGATACTCCTCAACCTGAATGAATCTCTCGCTAGCAGAACAAGTCGCCCAGATGGTCGTGGTCCGAGCTTCCGGTTATCTGTTTGACCATCAAATTCGCTATCCGGTTTGGGAGCCTCCCTCTGCTCAGTTACAACATTGGTTGCAAGACTTGGGGGTGGGTGGGGTTCTTTTAGTCGATGGTAGCGCTGTAGAAATCACGGCTCGTACCCAACAACTCCAGTCTTGGGCGAAATTTCCCTTGCTGTTAGCCGCAGATATTGAAGAAGGGGTGGGTCAACGCTTTGCGGGAGCGACTTGGTTTCCACCCCCGATGACCATTGGAACTCTGGCGGCGACGGATGTTAAAAAGGCTGTAGACGCTGCAAAACAGATGGGAGCGATTACCGCTCAAGAAGCCTTAGCGATAGGTTTAAACTGGATTCTGGCTCCGGTGGTGGATGTAAATAATAACCCGGACAACCCGGTGATTAATGTGCGTTCGTTTGGAGAGACGGAGGGTACTGTTAGTCAGTTAGCGAGCGCCTTTATTCGCGGTTGTCAATCTTATCCGGTTCTCACGACAGCCAAACATTTTCCCGGTCATGGTGACACGGCGATTGATTCTCATTTAGAATTACCAACGATTCCCCATTGCGATCAACGTCTCCATCAGCTAGAGTTGCTTCCGTTTCAAGCGGCGATTTCTACTGGGGTTGATGCGGTGATGAGCGCTCATCTGTTAATAGCGGCTTGGGATGACCAACGACCTGCAACCTTGTCGAGATCTATTTTAACGGGTCAGTTGCGTCAAAACCTGGGGTTTGAAGGGTTGATTGTGACGGATGCGTTGGTGATGGGAGCGATCGCTAACCAGTATAGTCCAGAAGAAGCACCTGTCTTGGCAATAGAGGCGGGAGCTGATATTATATTGATGCCTGTTGATCCAGAGGTGGCAATTCGCTCTGTTTGCGATGCGGTGGTTTCGGGTCGAATTTCTCTAGAACGGATTCGAGCTTCTGTACAACGAATTTGGAAGGCGAAGGCGAAAGTCTATCCGGGATGGAATACAAAGCATCCGGGTTTGTTTCCGCCAGAGATTGAGAAACGATCTTTTAGCGGTTTGAGTCAAAGGTTATCGAGTCAGTCTGCTCAGACGGTGGTTTCTTATCTAGTACGGGAGACGTTGAAGATTGGAGGAACTATCCCGTTAGAACGCTCTTCTCAAACTCACACCCCCCCACTGCGAAATTTGGTGATTGTCGATGATTTGTTGAACTGTCCCTTTTTAGGCAATCATACTCCAGCGATCGCAGGTCCTGCTGAATGGGGTTATCAACTGCAATTGATTGACTCCAAAGAGCAACTTGTTGAGGAGTCGCTCTCGTCGGAGGGGGGTTTAACCTTGCTTCAGCTTTTTATTCGCGGAAATCCTTTTCGCGGAAGTGAGGGTTTGACTGAGGTTGCAGAGAATAGGCTTAAGAATTTATTAAAAACGGGTCAATTACAAGCCTTAGTGATTTACGGTAGTCCTTATGCTTTAGATCGGTTTAGACTTCAAATTCCACCGGATCTACCTTACGTCTTTTCTTTTGGTCAAATGCCATCTGCTCAGGCGGTTGTATTGAAAACCTTGTTTGGACTGTGAAGCCTTGCGCCTCGGGAGACCAAAAAATTGTAGATTTTGAGGATAGAAGCTGATTCTCAATTAAAATTGGATCATTCGCCCCCAAAGCTAGTATTTTTCGGCTAGCTAGGGGCAGTTGTTTTATAAATCAACTATGGTCGAATTTACTTGACCAAGGAGAGAGTGTTTACCGGAGTCAAACCCCCGTATGATCACCCTTTGAGGTGTATTTTAGGAAATTTTAATTTCTTTATGGAAAGATTAGAGGGGAATTGTAATCGCTTATACTGAAAAAAATACTTCCCTAAATTCGATTTTTCCATTATGATTAGATACTGATGCCGTAAACCACCAAAGGCAACCCCAAGAGGGCAAATCTATGACTTACACCACTGTTCAATACTCACTCAACTTGATCAAAGACGAGGCTCGCGAACTCGTGAGCCAAGGCGTCGTTAGCCGTCAACAGCCTATCTACACCCTCTGCCAATATATTCCGGCTCGGGAATGGGCAGGCGTGGAGTGCGAGTTAGAAGCTTGCAATTTCCTGCTACGAGATCGGATTGGCGATCTGATTGGCTGTGAAAAGTGGGATAACGATTAAACCTTGTTGAACTGGAAACCTAGCAATCATGCTTGTTTTCCCTAGAATAACCCTATGGTTTTCCCTGTGATGTAATCCAGATAACAGTTACCCAAAATTGGGCTGTGTTTGGAATCAGAAGTTACATTACCAAAAATTGCCGCACACGCCCCTACCTTTTAGGTATGGGGATATAAGGCCAGGAAAAATGCTATAATAACTCTACTGGCAGGGTATTCAACCAGTCTAAAAACCCAGCATCTAATGGATGCAATGAACCTTGAAAACTTAAGGTATGGGGTTCTTGCAAGAAATGCTTTGGCCATATAAAACCTTAAAGCACCAAGTACAGAGAATAAAGCATTTTTTCTCAAGTACGGTAGGGCATACCGAAACTATCTCTGAAATGGGATGAACGACTGGGGAGACTCACCCCTCTGGAGTAGGTTAGGAAACCAGCTTGCTGTAAGGG
>NZ_LATL02000056.1 GCF_000972705.2 Limnoraphis robusta CS-951
AAATTTGGGGAAACTGTTACTCACACGAAGAACTGCTCAAGCTCAACCCGATCGCAAACAATCTACCCCGCTCTAGGATGTACTATGACCGCCAAAATCCGACTAACTGCAACGGAACAAGAGATTGAGAACTGGAAGGCCTTCTTTGACCTCCTAGCCCGTGCCAATGTCATCCAATTGTTACAGGTCTCTGACAATTACAACGACTACAGAGGTCACAGCCAATATCAACGGGTTTACTTGGAAGCTGAGTTACTGGGTAATGTCAGTTCTGCTGAGGGGGTGATGCCGTTAGAGGGGAGAGAGGATGCTTAAGTCGTCAGTTGTCCAGAAGCTTTTCTTGAACTCATCAGCAGGTTAAACCAATGTTAATAATAGGTGTGTAACTTTTGTCCAATCTTGATCGAGATTGGTTGTGTACGTGAGAGTGTCGTGACAAGCCTGTGATGATCAGTTGTATAGAAGCTTTTCTTGAACTCCAACAGCAAGTTAGACCAATGCTCGTAACAGGTATGTAACTTGCGACGAAACCTGATTCGGATTTTGGCGAAAGCTGATTAACTCCCATGTGAATTTGATGAGAATGCTTTAAATTAGTTGCGTTGTTTGTTGACTTAAGACAATAGCTTTTGATATTGTATTTTGTTAACCAGCCTATTTTAGGCTCGACAACACGGGAAATATACCTAGAGAAAGGCAGTTGCAGACTGAGGCAAAAGCTGACCCCTACAACCCTAGATTCCATGCAAAGGTTGGTGGGGCGACAGATACCCGGAAGGAAACCATAAAAGGTTTTGATATGGCACCTTACAACTGTTTGCTTGTGTGAGTGGCAGAGTGTGGTCACGCAGGCGGAAGCTCTCTAAATCAAGTTTATCTGGGGCTTGACGACACATATCGGAGAGTGTGCTGAGTTGCCGTGCCTAAAACTGGCTGGTTTTACTTTGCAATGTCCACAAAATCAAATGGGTTCGGTCACAAAAAACAAACCGAACCCAAGAAATTCAAATGAAACATAACCAGAATTCAGATGAATTATAATTCAAAATCATTCCAAAGTAAAGACCTTTCTGACAAACACTGCCAATACAGACAGAGACTAGACCAACTGCTAGCGTCACCGTTGACGGGTTGGGATAGAATCTTCATCCGTGACTTAGACCGTCAGTGGAAAATCTGCAACAGAGACGGCAAAGTATTCAAGCTGTCTGCTAAACAATCTGTAAACTTACAACGCATAGAAAAGGAGGTATGCTAATGGTTGCCTCCTTGACAAGGCATTTAGAGGTCAATCAATTAGCTGAACTCAATCCCAAACATTACCGGGAGTTAGTTCAGAAACGAGGTTTGAACCCCGACTGGGTAGCCGTCAACTGTAAGAGCATTGATGCCAGAACAGCTACAGAGCATCTGGGATATAAAGCCTACTCAGATGGTATTCTGCTCAGTGGGAATGGTTATCAGGAACAGTTCAGACCTGATACAGCTTGGGCTTCTCAGGACAATAAGAAACCCAAATATAGAAGCAGTAAGGATGATGACGGGTATGACGCCATGTTACCCAAACATCCCGACAAAAAACGCTTCTGGGATGACTTAAAAGCGTTAAAGGTTGAATGCTATAAAATTGATGGCTATCCTTGCGTAGTGGTCACAGAAGGCTTTTTTAAAGCGATATCCTTGACCTCTCATGGTATCCCAACCATCGCCCTACTGGGTGTTGAGATGGGACTCACATCAGGCAAGAAAGACCGCGAGGGCAAGCGATGCCTAGTCCCTGAATTAAGATGCTTGGCAGACGCAGACTTTGGGTTTATCATTGCGTTTGATGCCGATTGCGCTAGGAAAAAAGCCGTAATTGACGCACAAATCAAACTCGCTCATCAACTCTCCCTATTTGGCGTTCCCGTCTACAGCATCACCGGATTGTGGAATGAGGCTGAGGGGAAAGGGATTGATGATTACATCCAAATGAACGGCTTTGAAGACTTCCAAAACAAAGTATTAAGAAACACTGAAACTATTGAGCAGTGGAAAGAGAAACATCTTGGTAGTTTAGAAAGACAACTTTCTAAAGACAGTAAAACCCCCACTCAAGTAAGCATTGCTAAAGAGATTGCAGAAGAGTATGAGAATAAATTAGCTTTCAACTGTGAAACCAAAATATGGATGAGATATGAAGCTCAAGATAAAGGCGTTTGGAGTCCTGAAGACGACCTCTATATCGAGTCAATTATCTCTCAACTATTGACCGGGAAAGGAGTTAAATTCAGAACTCATACCTACGTTAAGCAGGTAGTAGAAGCTCTAAGGGTTGACCCCAGAATCATCAAAAGGAAATGGATAGAACGCAGTCCTAACGAGGTTTTACCCCATCACAACGGAGTTCTAGAAATTACCACAAGGAAGTTTATTGAACACTCTCCCCTCAACTATTTAACTTGGACGCTTCCCCGTGATTATAACCCATTAGCCCAAGATTGGAGCAAAATTAACGCTTGGTTGGATGAGGCTTCACAAGGAAATCCAGTCATTAAAAACCTAATCATCTGTTTTGCAAATGCCGTCTTAAAAGGACGTTCTGATATACAGAAGATGATGCACCTGGTAGGTTTAGGCGGAAGCGGAAAAACAACTTGCGGCAACTTAATCACCGATTTAATTGGGATAAACAACGTTCTTGATATAGGGGCTGAAGAGTTTTGTACAAGAAATTTTCAAACCGTCAGAGCTTATCAGAAACGGTTGGTTTTGTTCTCAGATGAGCAAAGTTTACCTAAAAATACCACTAACATCCTGAAGCTGGTAGGCGGAAACCCCCTCACTGGAGAGAAGAAAGGGAAAGATGCTTTTGAGTTCATGTTTACCGGGATGGCAATGCTAGTGAGCGAACACCCGATCGCACAGGGAATCAAGGGTAACGGATGGAAGCGCCGGATTATCCCGATACCAATGAACTTAAAAGTTGCAGATAAGGATAGACGCGATCTTAGGGCAGAGTTTCAACCGGAGCTAGCCGCATTCACAAACTATCTTCTGAGCTTGGATGATAATTTTGTGACTCAGGTCTTAAGGGGAGTTGGCGATATTCCAGAATGTCAACTTCAGTTCTGGCAATCCCGGTTGAGGGAAGATTCTATTGCCGCTTGGCTCAATGACTGTGTGATTAGTGATACCTCTGCTAAGACTCCCGTTGGTAACGGAGAAAAGACAGGAACTCTGTACAGCTCTTATCGGGAGTATTGTCAGCGAGCGGGTTTAACTCCTAAATCTCTCCCCAGATTCTCTCCAGAATTATTAGAAGTTTGTCAGTCTGTCTTGGGTCTGGATGTAGAAAGAATCAAAACAAGACCAGAACCCTCTACACCAGGGCCAATAACCTGTATCTCTCGTATCCGACTAAGAATAGATGGGGTAGATGATGCAATTCTTACCCATGAACAAGACCTTACCAAGTCTGTGCGGGTTCAGAAAAAGCAGTCTGTGACCAATTTAGGGCTGTCTGAAACCCCTACTACACAAGGTCGTGCGGGGTGTGCGGGGTTGAATCAACATTTACCTAATTCAACTCCCACAGAAAAAAAATTACCTGACTCACCCCCCTCTGAGAAACCGACTGTAGAGGTTAGTCAGTCCATTGAACCCCAACCTAAACCCGCGATCGCAAAATACACCCTTGACCAGAAGAAGAAATGGCTCAAGAAAACTGTTAAAGAGGATCTAAATAAGGATGTCAAGTCGATTGTTTGGCTTGAGCATCCCAGTTATACAGGCGAAGCGACTCTTCTCGGACGGTCTTACCTTGATGATGTGCCTTGGAAAGTCAAACACCCGAATGGGGAATTGAACGTTAAGCCCGAGAATATTGAGATTTTTGAGGCGCTCTGTGGGGATATTCAACCCATACCTGATAAACCAAAACATACACAGCCTGAACTACTCCTTGAGCCTCAAACTGAAACACCTATACAAAGGGTTAAGCGGTTGGCTAAACAGCAAAAAATCAAGCTAACTGCTAATGATCAAACCTTCTCTCAAATCCTGAGCTTATTTGAGAAGTCAGCGATTGAAGAATTAACCGATGAGGAGTTAACAAGAATAGCTGACAAGTGGGAAGAGCAAATCGAGAGTGCTAAACGGAAACAAGAAAACAACCGCATCACTAAATATCTAGAAGAATGACCCGACGCAAACCGAATAACAAAGCCTGTCAGTCTCTCCGAGAGGTTGACAGCCAGATTAACAGTGCTATTTTGCAGTCAAACGAACGTCTTAAAGCATTCGGAAGTAAACTCACTGTTCTCAGGAGAAAAAACCGCTTGTATCTCAGAGGAACGTTACCCTGTAAACCCGGAGAAACAACACCAGAAGGAACAAAGCGTTATGAGATTTCTATAGCAACTGCTGACTTGAATGGGGTGAGAGTTGCAGAGGAAAAAGCATTAGAAATTACGACTCAGTTAAAGCTAAACACATTTGATTGGGAGATGTACGGAGTTAAGCCTAAAGCCAAGCCTCAACACAGAACAATGGGTGAGATTAAGGCTGACTTTGAGGAGAACTACTGGCGCGATCGGCCTCAGACTCGCAAGAAGCTGAGTACATTCAAAACCTCTTATCAGGCTTACTTTAAAAGAATGCCTGACTCAGACTGCTTTACGGATAAAAACATTGAAACTTGGATAAGGTCAACCTCGCCTGACAGTCGCACCAGAGCCAGTCTAATCAGGGTAATCAAAGCATTGGCCAAACAAGAGGGGATTGAGATAAAACCATACACCTGTAAGCCCGTCCCCGTCCCTAGAGTTTTGCCAACTGATACAGAGATAGAGATGACATTTGACTTGTTGTCGGATGATATCGCCTGGTCATTTGGAATGATCGCCACCTACGGTCTGAGAACTCAAGAAGTTTTCATAGGGATTGAGAAGCACCTTGATTTTTTTACCAGTCCCGACAATAAGCTTCACAAGTTCAGAGTAGAAGAGGATAACAAGACTGGAGAGCGAGAAGTTTACCCTTTATATTCTCACTGGGTTGAGCGGTTTGACTTGCTGAATCCTAGGCGCTTCCCCAGTAACGCCAGGAACTATGAGAGCAAGGTCAGTAAGTTAGGAAAAATACTGATCACTCATGGGTTCAAGAATGAAGCTTACAGTCTCAGGCATCGCTACGCCATCAGAGCGCATGAGTTGGGTGTCGCGATTGATGATGCAGCCAGATGGATGGGTCATTCTGTTCAGGAACACGTTAACAGCTATCAGAGATACATGGACGCCTCCACTAGCGACAAGATTTACAGAAAAGTCATCAACCACGAACAGGAGTTAAACGAGCTGGCCAAGTTGCGACTTGAAAATCAGTTTCTCAAAGACCGAGTAGCTGAACTAGAGGCACGGCTTGGAAGGTAAGCGGTTCACCACATAGTTCACCAACTCTTAGAACGCTTTCTTCTCAAACCCCTTTGTTATAGGGGTTTCATTCGTTGTGAGATATAGAGACTGTTGAACTCTAGTCAATACTCAAAACCCAAGTTCCCACATACCGCAATAGGGGAACATCTCCGGGGGTACGGATATTCGCATTGAAATGGTACATTCCCCCAAATGTGGGATTTCTGACATTTGACATGACAATCTCGATTTTATTGCCCGCCGGAATCGGTTCAGCCGGATAAATCTCGATAAAATGATTTTCAGCATCCCAAACGACTTCCTCTAGAGCGACAGATTCGCCTTGGATTCTCACTTCAATTTTATTCGGGTCAAATTTTCCTTTGTAATACTCGGGATAGGTAATCGAGATCAACGCTACAGCCAAGTTAAGTTTATTGGCAGGAATTCTAAGTTTATAGCGATCCCAGCGCCCAGCCCGACCGCTTTGCAGATAAAAATTCAGAAGATTTGCTTGTTCTGGCCCCCCAAACAAGGTAATTCCAGGGGTTCCTTGAGCCAAACTGGCAACCGGAAGGCTGGAAAACAAGACACTGGTGAGCGCAAGAGTCGAAAAAAAACGTCGCATAAACACTCCTGTAACAAACTGAAATTTTATTCACAAACGCTGAACGACATAAAAACAAGTTAAAGATACGAAATGCTTAGTCAAAATTGGGCTTAGGATGCAGAAAGATAAGTTATTGTGACACAACGGTAAGCGTGGTGTCGAGTTGTGTCCATCGGAGGTTGTGTTCAAGATTGGGCATGGAAAATTAAATAAGCTACAAGACCGAAGGGATCGGCGGCAGATCCGACTGCTGTTGATCAGTACCAGTAGACAGCTTTTACCGTAACAGTGAACAGTCACCCATAAATCGGTTAAAGGGCTAGCGGATTAGGGGTTTGGGGTTAGAGGTTGGTTACTTCCCCCCTTAATTCTAATCCCTCAGAAAAACGGCTCACTGAATGACAGGTAACGGGTACGGGTAATTGATGAATTCCCCCGACGCTCACTGGTGACTCTAAGTAAAGCATAAGGAGAGTTTATGACATGAAGATAGCGATCGCCAAAGAAATTCAGGTAGATGAACGTCGGGTTGCCCTAGTGCCAGAGGTAGCAGCCAGACTGGTTAAACAAGGAATCGAAGTCTGGATAGAAGCCGGAGCAGGTGAACGCGCCTTTTTCTCGGATGCCACTTATGAGGAAGTCGGTGTCAAAGTGATTGGTGATAGCGCCACCGTCTGGCGTGAAGCCGATATTGTGCTGAAAGTTGGCTATCTGGAAGAATTTGAAGTCGAAAAACTCCGTCAAGGCAGCATTATTATCGGATTCTTGAACCCCTTGGGCAATCCCGGCTTAGTTCAAAAGCTGGCTGATCGCCAGGTGACAGCCTTCAGCATGGAAATGATTCCTCGCACCAGCCGCGCTCAAAGCATGGATGCGCTGTCTTCCCAGGCGAACCTGGCGGGTTACAAATCGGTGTTGATTGCGGCTGCAACTTTACCGAAATATTTCCCGATGCTAACCACCGCAGCCGGCACCATTCGCCCTGCCAAAGTGTTAATTATGGGCGCAGGGGTAGCTGGGTTACAAGCGATCGCCACCGCTCGTCGTTTAGGGGCTGTGGTTGAGGCTTTTGACGTTCGTCCCGAAGTGAAAGAACAAGTCCAAAGCTTAGGGGCGAAATTTGTTGATGTCACCCTCGAAGAAGATACCGTAGCTGAAGGCGGCTATGCCAAAGAACTCTCTGAGAAGGCTAAACAACATACTCGTGAAGTTCTCACGACTCACGTTGCTGCTTCTGATGTCGTGATTACAACGGCTCAGGTTCCCGGCAAAAAAGCCCCTCTACTGGTGACAGAGGAAATGGTGACTCAGATGAAAGCTGGCTCTGTTGTGGTTGATTTAGCAGCCTCTCAGGGCGGGAACTGCGAATGTACCGAAGCGGGTAAAGACGTGCTGAAACATGGGGTGACAATTGTTGGCCCGATTAACTTACCGTCTTCGATGCCTGTTCACGCTTCTGAAGTTTACGCCAAGAACCTCTCAGCCCTCTTAAAACTGATGACAACTAAAGAAGGGGAACTCACCCTCAACTTTGAAGATGACATCATTAGCGGGGCTTGTATGGCTCACAACGGCGAGATTATTTGCCAACGGGTTAAAGATGCTTTAGGCGTGGCTGTGACTCAGTAGAAACAGTGACCAGTGACCAGTGACCAGTGACCAATGAAAAAAACTGATAACTGATAACTGATAACTGTTTCCCCAATACCTGACACCTAAAACCTGCGATCTTCGCGCAACTACTAACCGCTAATTCTCCAGATAGATTATGACAGCAGAAACTCTAATTTCCGCATTATTTGTGTTTGTCCTGGCAACCTTTGCTGGGTTTGAGGTGATTACTAAAGTTCCACCGACACTGCACACACCGCTCATGTCGGGTGCTAATGCTATTTCGGGTATTTCCGTTTTAGGGGCGTTAATTATCGCCGGAGAACGGGATTGGAACGTGACTGTAATTCTAGGTTTGATCGCTATTGTGCTGGCAACAATTAACGTCGTCGGCGGTTTCTTGGTAACAGATCGGATGCTGCAAATGTTCAAGAAAAAGGAGGCTAAAGCATGAGCGAGTTTTTGCCAACAGGTATAGAGTTAAGCTACCTAGTTGCTGTTACCCTATTTTTCTTTGGACTGAAGAAGTTGGGTTCACCTGCAACCGCCCGTAGTGGAAATGTTTGGGCTGCGGTAGGGATGTTTATCGCCATTGCTGCGACTCTACTGAATCAACAAGTCCTCAACTATGAAATGATCTTGTTGGGGATTTTCATCGGATCAGTCATTGGTGCGATCGCTGCCTATAAAATTGAAATGACCGCCATGCCTGAAATGGTGGGTTTGCTCAACGGTTTAGGGGGTGCTGCATCTTCCCTCGTTGCGGTGGGTGAATTTTGGCGGTTCTTATCGGCTTCCCAAACGCCTCCTCTACCCACAACCATTACGGCTATATTGGGCGTGTTAATTGGGGGTGTCACCTTTACGGGTTCTTTAATTGCCTTTGCCAAACTCAAAGGGATTATGAGCGGTTCTCCGATTCTTTTCCCCTTACAACAGCCTTTCAACGTAGCACTCTTGATCGCGTTTCTCGTTGGTAGTATCTACATCTGTTTAGTGCCGTTCAATTTGCCCGTATTTTTGGGTTTAGTGGCAATTTCCCTGGTTTTAGGGGTTTTGTTCGTTATTCCCATTGGTGGCGGCGATATGCCCGTTGTCATCTCTCTGTTAAACTCGTTTTCGGGTTTAGCGGCGAGTGCGGCTGGTTTTGTGGTGATGAATAACCTGCTGATTATTGCGGGTGCGTTGGTGGGTGCATCAGGTATTATCCTGACCATCATCATGTGTAAAGCCATGAACCGTCCTCTAACAAACGTTCTGTTTGCTGGATTTGGTACGGGTGAAACAGGCGGTGCTGCTGCTGCTGGTGGTGGGGCTACAGGCGATAAATCTATTCGCACCATTGATCCTGAAGAAGGGGCGATGATGTTGGGTTATGCTCGTTCTGTGGTGATTGTTCCCGGTTATGGGATGGCGGTTGCTCAAGCCCAACATTCGGTTAAAGAATTAGTCGATATGTTAGAAGGGTTGGGTGTTGATGTCAAGTATGCTATTCACCCTGTAGCTGGACGGATGCCAGGACACATGAACGTATTGTTAGCTGAGGCGAATGTTCCTTATCCTCAGTTATACGATATGGATGACATTAACCCTCAGTTTGAACAGACGGATGTGGCGTTAGTAATCGGGGCAAATGATGTGGTTAATCCCGCAGCACGGGAAGACTCAAAAAGCCCAATTTATGGAATGCCAATTCTAGAAGTTGATCGGGCAAAACACACCATTGTAATTAAGCGCAGTCTGAATACTGGCTTTGCTGGGGTTGACAATGATTTGTTTTACAAGGATAAAACCATGATGCTCTTTGGCAGTGCTAAAGATGCAGTTGCGAAGTTGGTTTCTGAAGTGAAACAACTCTAGTTTTCCGTTTAATTTCATTAACCTCACCCCAATTCACTGGCTTAGGAAAGCAGTATTTTCAACGGGGTGAGGTTTTTTCTACTACAATTGATTTTGAAGATGAGTCTGGTAAAATTGATGTAGCAGTTTTAAAAATTGCGGTCTTGTTTACAATCGAGACTGTCCTTGGTAGAAGATAAGTCCCTCTAACTTCAAAAATCAGGCTTCTAGCCTTGTTATTATCCCTCACAAGGTCAACCTAAAAAACATGAATAAACCTAGAGACTCATATAAACTGATCATGGGAGGTAATACAAATGTTCCTGCCATGATTAATTGCATCATTCGGTCGGCACTTCAATTACGGACTGACACAGGCAATGACAATTATACTTTTCGTCAAGTGCATATATTCCACACCGAACAGTCTCTGCAAAGCTTAATTACAGAAAAAAGGCCGTGGAAGGAAGCACTAGAAAAATATGGCTTATCCCCAACTAATCTTGTTCACCATGTCGCAAAACTAGAAGATTCTAGCGTTGAAAGATTTCGGGATATGGTGGAACAGTTGCGAACAATTGTAAACCCCAATGAAAATGTATATTACTACGTCGATTTAACGGGTGGAATCTCATCTTTGCAAGCAATATTGGCGGTTTTTTCTTATGTATTAGATATAGAAAATATCTACACTTTAGAAACCGTATTTGCTTCCGATGAGGAAACAAGAAAAATACAAAGAGGTATGTTTTATCACGAGTTAGAAGAAGAGATGAAGCAGGGGCGAGTTAAACTCAATTATAAAAAATTTCCACCCATAAGGGATTTCGACGATTTTGGAAAATTAAACTATACAGAAGTTCTTCGCCATCGGCGCAGTATATCATCTTTGATGGATCATCTATCCTCTAGTTTGAATGCACTAATTTCCACAGAAATAGATCTTAGTCATCTTCAAACATCTTTCATGTCTGGTATTAACTCACGATTACTTGGTGAGTCAAAAGGAGATTTTCACGAACATCAAAACGCTATTTACTCCTTTTCTCATAGTGTTGAAGAGATTACTAATATTATCATATTATCTCTGATGGGTAGCGAGACAAAAAATAGACCTTTAGGGAATAAGTTAGAGGAGCTTAGAAGTTATTTTTCTGACAAGCCAAAGTATTTTGTTAACGAGGATATTTTAAAGCATTTCACACACTTGATTGCAGAAGTGCGAAATAAAAATGCACACTCTAGTAATTTGTCAGAAAATAGCTTAACTATAGAAATACAATCTTATCTGGCTTCCTATCTCGCTTTCACATTTTTGAAGTTTACCATCAGAGTCTTATCTGACTTTGTAGATAATAGTGGAAATCTTTTAGACATTCAAATTATTGACCCATTAGTTGAAAATGCAAATCTAGAGTTTTATTTTGGTTTTGATGGAGATGCAACAGGGAAGTACCTGGAAATTGCTTTTGGAGATCTTCTTGAAGACGAAGAGGAAGTTTTGAGAAGGAGTAAGTCTATTACTGAGAGCATCAAACAAATGAGAAAGATTATTTGCGGTGAAACCAAGAATCCCAAGTCGGTGATCTTTGCAGAGGGAGATAATATTCTGTTTAAGTCAAAATACAATTCAGACTTGCTTAGAACTATTCAAAATAAATATACTGAAATAACAGGCTTAAGTAGTAGTATAGGCTATGGTAAAACCTTAAAAGAAGCTACTATTGCTTTGCGTCTTGCAAAAGCCAGAAAAGGAAACTCTGTGGTAGGGGTTGCTCTCAACAAGGAGATGTAGACAATGCAATTGATATAATAAATAAAGTGATTTGTGAAATGGCAATGACTACACTTCAGATTGAAAACCTACCCCACGACTTCAAAATCAGCCTTTCTGAGTTATTGTCCTGCGTAGAACTGGGAGAAGAGATCATTTTGGTGAAAATCTCACTAACTTTTTTCACCAATTGTTATTCACTATGTTACAGATATTCTGACAGGGGTTTTAACCCCTGATATTAATAGGGTAGAGACGTGTTTAAATGCGTCTTCAAGGCTGTTATTTTGATCACCTGAAGCCCAAACCCTAAAACTCGTTATTTTTTCGTTATTCACAAATCCAAATCAGTCACAAAGAAAGGCCAACGCATAGAGACGGATGGCCATAAAAAATGCTTAACCCCCAATTTGAATTCTTTATGTTTGGGTGTACCATATTCCGCTATTGTAAAGATGGGTTTGATCACACCTGCGATAACAAGCATTGAGTTAAACCTTTCGTAGACTTTGAAAAGGTAATTTATGCCATTTACAATCGATTCAGCCCGCAACATCTTTCCAAATACGTTAGCTGCTGATACCGTACCCGCTACCATTGCTCGATTTACTCAGCTAAATGCTGAAGACCAACTGGCTTTGATTTGGTTTGCTTATCTGGAAATGGGCAAAACCATTACTATTGCGGCACCTGGAGCTGCAAATATGCAGTTTGCAGAGCTTACCCTTAACGAAATTCGTAACTCTGGGCCACAAGAACAATCCCAGATCATGTGCGACTTGGCAAACCGTTCAGATACACCTATTGGCCGAACCTATGCGAGTTGGTCGCCCAATATTAAACTCGGTTTCTGGTATCAGCTTGGACAATGGATGGATCAGGGACTTGTGGCGCCGATTCCTGAAGGCTATCAGCTTTCTGCAAATGCGGCTGCGGTGTTACAAGCCATTCGCGATTTAGAGTCGGGTCAACAAATTACCGTTTTGCGGAATGCTGTTGTGGATATGGGGTTTGACACCAGCAAATTAGGCAGTTACACCCGTGTTGCTGAACCTGTTACTCCCCCGACAGATATGGCAAAACGAACTCAAGTCAAAATTGAAGGCGTTACCAATACCACTGTATTGGAATACATGAATAATTTGAATGCGAATGACTTCAATACGTTAATTGAGTTATTTGCACCGGATGGGGCGTTGCAGCCTCCTTTCCGCCGACCCATTGTAGGAAAAGAAGCGGTTCTGCGGTTTTTCCAAGAAGAATGTCAAAATCTGAAGTTAATTCCAGAGCGGGGCGTTTCTGAACCTGCCGACGATGGTTATACTCAAATCAAAGTAACAGGTAAAGTTCAAACTCCCTGGTTCGGTGCAGGTGTGGGTATGAATATTGCTTGGCGGTTTTTACTGAATGCTGAAAACAAAATTTTCTTCGTTGCAATTGATTTGTTGGCTTCTCCCAAAGAGCTATTAAACTTAGCTCGTTAGAAAAAAATTAGGCAAAAATACTGTTTAATTTGGGATGAGCGTCTGAGTACAAAGGGCGCTCTTTTATTTGGAGGTAAACCGTGTCATCGGTTAATATGGATGATTATACATATTTTAGGTTTGATGATACCCGTGAGTGACATTCAGTGGTCTACAGCCGAGAAAGAAATTGCTCGGGAGGCGTTTGAAAAAGCTTATCAGCGAGAAATTACGGCTTTAATCAAAGTGGTTCGAGAACAAGCAAGTGAGATTACACAGCTTGATGAGATTTGGCTTCTCCACGATTTTTTAAGTGGCAGAAGACATGATATTGATGGTAAGTATGATCACAGAGATTCTCTGTTGATTTTTACCTTTGCTCAGTTAGTAAAAGAGGGATGGTTGCATCTTGATGAACTGAAAGGTTTAGATGCTGAGAAGATTAGTAAGGTTTCTGTACTCACACGAATGTAAAGTGTTAAAGGGAGTTTTAGTTGAGGGATAGTACAGTTTTATTTAAAGCTTTTACTGTACATCCCTGCTAAACTCCCTTGTAGAGTTCAGAAAAACAATCCGTTAATCTTTGACTAAGTGAAATCGAAAATTACTTAATTAATTAATGGCTGTTTTCGCCTCCTTTTTTACCGATTTCCGACATGAATTCACGGTCTTGGCTGGTTGTTTCGCCGCCTTTCTTACCTGCTTCACGAGCTTCTTCTGAGGTAAATTCGTGAGCAGTTCCTTTTTCATGGGCTGCTTTACCGCCTTTACTAGCAATTTCCCGTTGCTTATCTTTATCCATTGAAGCAAATCCACGATCTTCAGTAGACATTAGCTTTTCTCCTTTTTTCAAAACAAATTCATTTCTCTATAAGGTATCAATTCAAAAACGTTACAGAGTCTATCTTGAGATGCAAGTTTTAAATTGAAGTTAACTTGACTTTGGATGGATTTCTGTTGATCATGTTACTGCTACTTTTACTGAACCAAGCTCAACAATAAAGTGTTAATAATCAAAAACCAAGTCTTTTAAAGAGAGTGGGTTATTTATTGCTAGGATAGCGGTGTGCGATCGCCATTTTAGTAAATCTCTAAAAATAGACAGAAGTTTAACTGTCCTATTCTGATTGTCTCAAAGATTCAGAACTTAGGAGGTGATAGGGGTTTAGAGTGTAGACAATTTAATTTTTGTCTATAAACCTCTCAATAAACAGATAGTTTAGGTGAAAACAGAATCAGTTCAATTGATTTCACCAGGAACCGTCACCATGAAATTACCCATTACATCTATTTTAAAACCACTAACATTCGCTGCGATCGCTAGTACATTCTTAGTCACTCCTGCTTTGGCTGAAACCTTCACCGCCGATCATTTTACTGTTGCAGTTAACGGTTCTACTCCGGTTTGTTCGTTTATTGTGACAAACCAAGTGAATAGTAAAGTTAATATTCGTAAAAACCCGGACTTAAAAAGTCCAGTCGTAAAACAACTGAAACGGGGTGATGTCGTTCGGGCTGTTTCTCGTCAAGGAAATTGGGTTAAAATTGTCGCGTTGGTTAATGGATTTCCGCCTAATGAAAAGTTAACTCCGTTTTCCGGGTGGGTGGATAATCGTTATATCAATGGGTGTTCAGAAGATCAATTTGATATGTGGCGACGATAATTAAACGTTAAAATTACAGATAGCGATCGCTCTATATATTTGGTGGGGCGATCGCATTTTTGTGTGGAGTTCAATAAAAAATCACGGGTAAGAGAGCAAACAAATATGAGATTTTCAATTCCTTTCCTCCAATGATGTTCAAACCCAAGATTCCAAATTGAAGGGTTGAACGGCTTGAATTCTCTGAAAGTCTTGATCTGCTGTCACTAGGGTAAGTTGATGCTGAACTGCAACGGCAGCGATCCACAGATCATTTTCGCCAATCCCCAATTGAGTGATGTTGGTTCTACGGCGTTGGCTTTTGTCTTTTGGGGCGTAGCGATCAAAGACTGCGGCTTTGAGTTTGCCGTAAATTTCGGCTGTCGTTTCATCAATTGGGTAAATATAGAGTCCCAACAAAAAGCGTTGAATTAGGGCAAGATTAGCCTCCCGTTGCTGCGATCGCGCCGCCATGTCAATTAATTCACCTTTAACAATTGTGCAGGTTGCGATGGGTTGATCACCAAGACTAGCAAGGTACTCTAAAACTTGGGTATTGCCTAGAATCGCGTAGCTACAATGGTTAGTGTCAAGGAGAAACATTAATCGAATGGATTGAGGCTGTAGTCAAATTGTACTTCTCCTTGTGAGTTTTTGATCGCTTCTAAACATTCTGGGAGGTCGTCTCCTGACCAAGTGCCAATTGTTTTGAGGTGAGTGAGAAAAGATTGAGCAGATGTGGTAGAAGGTTGCTTGGAGACAGATTTGACAAACGTGAGGACTTCGGCAAGGCGATCGCTCGGTAAATCTTCGATAGCTTGGATGAGTTGTTCTTTGAGAGTCATAGGATGTGTTAAAAATCTGATTTGTAGGCGATAGATTTTTACCATAATTATTACATTATTTTAACTTCAGCGATCGCTATCTGTTCAATCATTGAATTAAACTGCCTGGGTTGCGTAATCGATACAAATATTTGTATTAAGTGGAAGCCCTTTCTTGGTATAATTAAAAAGGAAAGCGTTATTAAACTGCCGAATAAATTACGACAATCAGCCAATAGCAATTATAAAAATAAACAAAAATTATTAGAATAATTGATGACAGTTTGGTGAATTACCGGAGTCAATTCAATGCCAGCAACGCCCGAAAGCCTTCAGTCTTTTGTTAATTATTGTCAGCAACACCTCAGAGGCGATGAAAAAAGTGAGGCTCAAATTTTTCTGACCAAGTTTTTTCAGGCGTTTGGACACCAAGGAACGAAAGAAGTCGGTGCAGAATTTGAAGACCGTTTAACGAAAGGAAGTGCAAAGGGAAAAACCGGATTTGCTGATTTGGTTTGGCGATCGCGTGCGGGTGTTTCTGGTGTTTTAATTGAGATGAAATCAAAGGGAGAAAACCTCAGCAAACACTACGCTCAACTCGAACGGTATTGGATGCGAATTGCTCCCAACAGACCCCGATATGCAATTCTTTGTAACTTTGATGAATTTTGGATTTTTGACTTTGAAAACCAAGTCGATGAACCCGTCGATCAAGTCCTCCTAGAACAGCTTCCCCAACGCATGGGAGCGTTTAGTTTCATGGAAATTGGCGGTCAGTCTCCCGTCTTTAAAAATAACCAAGTTGCTGTTACTGAACGCACCGCTAGAAGAATGGGGGAATTGTATCAACTGATCTATGAAAGAGCAAAGAAAACGGAATTTAGAGACTTTAACGAAGAACAACTTCAGCGATTTCTATTGCAATGTGTGATGGCGATGTTTTCAGAAGATCGGGGTTTACTTCCCCGTGATTTATTCGTCAGTTTGGTTCAAGATTGCAAAGATAAAAAAGGAAGTTCCTACGATATTTGGGGCGGTTTGTTTCAAGAGATGAATCGACCCGGAGTTACACCCGCAGGACGGTATAAAGGAGTTGATTATTTTAATGGCGGGTTGTTTTCTACTGTGCAAGCAATTGATTTAACTTCAGAAGAACTCGGCTTGTTGGATGCTTGCGCTCGTGATAATTGGAGTAATATTAGACCTTCTATTTTTGGTAATATTTTTGAAGGTGCGATTGACCCCGTAAAACGCCACGCTCACGGGATTCATTTTACCAGTGAAGTTGATATTCGTCAAATCGTTCGACCGACCATTAGCGATTATTGGGAAGACCGAATTAATGCGGCGAATACTATCGGAGAATTAAATACTTTGCAGATGGAATTGCAAGGATATCGGGTACTTGACCCCGCTTGCGGTTCGGGAAATTTTTTGTATGTGGCTTATCAAGAATTAAAACGGATTGAAAGGCTATTAATGGATAAAATCGCCGCACGAAAACGTTCAGAATCGAGTGTAGCGGCGATCAGTTTTGTGACTCCGATGCAATTTTTTGGAATGGATACAAATCCCTTTGCTGTGCAGTTGGCTAGAGTTACAATGATGATTGCTCGAAAAATTGCGATTGATAAATATGAACTCACCAATGAACCTGCTTTACCTTTGGATACATTAGATCAAAATATTGTCTGTCAAGATGCTTTATTTGGTCAGTGGGTGAAGGCGGATGCTGTAATTGGAAATCCTCCGTTTCTAGGGGGAAAACACCTGAGAATGACGCTAAGTGATGAATATATTGATCGGGTTTTTAACAAGTTTTCAGATGTGAAAGACTCGGTAGATTTTTGTGTGTATTGGTTTCGGTTAGCTCACGATCATATTAGTGAAACAGGTAGGGCGGGATTGGTTGGAACAAACTCGATTAGTCAAGGAAAAAGTCGCAAAGCTGCGTTAGAATACATTACCCAAAATGGCGGATATATTTACGAAGCGATTTCTACTCAACCTTGGTCTGGTGAAGCAAAAGTTCATGTTAGTTTGGTGAATTGGTGTAAGCAGCAACCCAAACATTATCATCTCGATAATCATCTCGTTCAACAGATTAATTCATCCCTACAATCTGTTATCGATGTTTCTCAAGCTGTACGTTTAAAGGCTAATCTCAATCAATGTTTTCAAGGTGTTATTCCTGTGGGTAAAGGGTTTATCATTACTGAACAACAAGCCGAACAGTGGATAAAATCGGATTCAAAAAATCAAGAGGTGATCAAGCTGTTTTCGATGGGAAGTAATCTCGCTAAAAATCCCCTGGGAAAACCGGAGCGCTGGATTATTGATTTTAATGATATGAGTTTGGAGGATGCAATTGAATACAAGCTTCCTTTTGAATGGGTCAAGGCTAATGTTAAGCCAGAACGAGATAAAAATCGTCGAGAAGTGACCCGATTAAATTGGTGGAAATATGGTGAAAAAAGACCTGCTATGAGGAAAGCTCTCGCTTCATTGTCTGGGTATTTTGCAGTTCCCAGAGTCTCAAAATGGGCTATCTTTATTCCAGCTTCATTAAATTGGCTTCCAGGTGATTTAAACATTATAGTAGCCTCAGATGATTTTTATATTTTGGGTGTACTTTTATCATCAGTTCATCGAGTTTGGGTGAACGCTCAAAGTTCAACACTCAAGGGTGATACTCGATACACTCACAATAGTTGTTTTGAAACCTTTCCCTTTCCCCAAAATCCCGATACTAAGTTAGTTCAACAAATTCGAGTTACAGCAACAGAACTGCATGAATATCGCAGTGAACAAATGCAAAAGAAACAATGGGGAATCACAAAACTTTATAACGCTTTTTTTAACGAACCCAGTAGCCAACTTTACCAACTTCATGCTCAACTGAGTAAGTTGGTCATGCAAGCCTACGGTTTTAATGAAAATGATGATATTTTAGAAAGATTATTAACACTAAACCAAGAACTTGCAGCCAAAGAAAAACAAGGTGAATCTATAGTTGGGCCTGGTCGTCCAGATGAATAAATTCCCCCCTTAATCGTGAAAGTCGATTTTCACCGAAATTAGATCGGTTTAGTTAAGGCGATCGCAGTCGTTTATCATAAAATAGGTATCCTTCCTTCTAGAGCCGATAACCATGTCTCATTTGAGTGAGAAAATTTTACAAACTGTAGAAGCATTACCACCCGAAGATCAGCAACAGGTTTTGGATTTTGTACAGTTTCTACAAGCCAAACGTCAGAAACTCAAAACTGCGGAACCTGAAATTGTTTCCCAATCATTTTTTGAGGTAGCCCAGGCTTCGATTGGAGCGGGGGAAGGCCCTGGAGATCTCTCAACGAATCCAGACTATATGCGGGGTTACGGTCAGTAATGCTCCAGCAAGTCATTGTTGATACGGGTGTTTTGGTGGCTTTGATTGATCGACGCGATCGCACTTGACTAGCTTCTAAAAATTTGTTCAACTGTTAACATGAGATTGGGGAAAGTCGGTGAAAATAAGCGATCGCCAAGTTTAAATTGCTGTAATTCGTATTCCCCATCAACCAATTGACAGATTGTAATCGTCGGTTGTTTGGGATTACCAATAAAGCGCCGACCACCCAATGCAGCATAGTCAACAATCCAGTATTCCGGGATACCCAAAGCTTCGTATTCTCCCAGCTTCATCCAGTAATCATCCCGCCAATTGCTAGAAACAACTTCTACAATAATTTTAATCGATTGACCTAAAGTAATTATAGAGCCACTTTCCCAGTCGGGTTCATCTATCAGTGCAGGTTCATCGAGAATAATTATATCCGGTTCATATCCAGAATTACCATCAATAGAACGGACAATGCACTCTTTTGGGATAAAATAGGGTAAGTTCGCCTGACGAATGGCAGTACCGAGATCGTAAGCTAAATTGCCAGACACTTTTGAATGTTTCCCCCTCGGTTTTGGCATCTCAATAATAACCCCACGATGTAATTCATAGCGCGATTCAGAAACGGATGGTAGCCACTCGATAAACTCATCAAAGGTAATCGGTTGTTGTAAGATTTGGATCATGGATTGACTTCCCTTACCTTGACTAATTACTGTACAATTATTATTACTCAGTTCGTCATTGTTGCTTCAGCCTGAGGTTGGGAGTACGTGCATTGCAACTACAAGCTTTTTTAATCACAACTTTAATTACAATGGGTTTGGGGCTTATGCCATCAGCGCCTACAGAATTGGGTAGAATTTCAACCTCAGACGAACTAAATCTTGTCTAGTGTCCCCTTTGTGGTTCACAATAAACAAAGAGGATCGCACCAGGAGAGGTAGAGTGAGTGATTTTGACTACGATTTAGTGATAATTGGCGCAGGGGTGGGTGGACACGGTGCCGCCCTCCACGCCGTTAGCTGTGGCTTGAAAACTGCTATTGTAGAAGTTGCAGAAATGGGCGGAACCTGCGTTAACCGAGGCTGTATCCCATCAAAAGCCTTGTTAGCTGCGGCAGGACGGGTGCGAGAGTTACGCAATACTCATCATCTACAAACGCTGGGAATTCAACTCGGACAGGTGAGTTTTGACCGAGAAACCATTGCGGGTCATGCGGAAAATATTGTCACGAAAATTCGCGGCGATATGACGAATAGCCTGAAACGCTTGGGAATTGATGTTATTCAAGGTTGGGGAAAAATAGTCGCCCCGCAAAAGGTCACAGTAGAAACGCCGAAAGGTGACAAAACAATTACGGCGAAAGATATTATTTTGGCGCCGGGTTCTATTCCGTTTGTTCCCCCTGGTATTGAAATTGATCATCAAACCGTTTTTACGAGTGATGATGCGCTGAAATTAGAATCATTACCTCAGTGGGTTGCGATTATTGGAAGTGGTTACATCGGTTTAGAATTTTCTGATGTTTATACGGCTTTAGGCTGTGAAATTACGATGATTGAAGCGTTGGATCAATTGATGCCAACCTTTGATCCAGATATTGCTAAATTAGCCCAACGGGTGTTAATTGCACCGCGAGATATTGAAACGCGGGTGGGTAAATTGGCGATCAAAGTAACGCCCGGTTCTCCAGTGGTGATTGAATTAGCCGATGCAAAAACCAAAGAAGTTGAAGAAGTGTTAGAAGTTGATGCTTGTTTGGTGGCAACGGGGCGAATTCCCTATAGTAAAAACTTGGGGTTAGAATCAGTTGGAGTGGAAACAGATCGACGCGGTTTTATTCCGGTTAATGATGATTTAGCCGTAACTTCTGGCGGTGAGGCGATCGCAAATTTATGGGCAATTGGTGATGTAACGGGTAAAATGATGTTAGCCCATACGGCATCTGCTCAGGGAATTGCGGTGGTAGAAACGATTTGTGGTCGTCATCGCCAAGTCGATTATCGGAGTATTCCAGCAGCAGCGTTTACCCATCCTGAGATTAGTTATGTGGGTTTAACTGAACCTGCTGCGAAGGAATTGGGTGAACAAGAAGGCTTTGAAATTGCTTCGGTGAAAACCTATTTTAAAGGTAATTCAAAGGCTATTGCTGAGGGAGAAACCGAAGGAATGGCTAAAGTTATTTACCGCAAAGATACAGGTGAAATTTTGGGGGTTCATATTTTTGGGTTCCACGCTGCGGATTTAATTCAAGAAGCAGCAAACGCTATTAGTAGCCGTGAGTCGGTGCAAACCTTAGCGTTTTCTGTGCATACTCATCCGACGCTTTCTGAGGTGTTAGATGAAGCCTACAAACGGGCTTTAAGTGCAACGCATTGAAGAAGGAGTCAGGAGACAGGAGTCAGGAGTCAGGAGTCAGAATCAGACGGAGGGGATTTATACCCCATAAGACTGTTAACGGAAATTATGAATGATGAATGATGAATGATGAATTGTAAGTTAATTTGGGAAAGTCAAAATATGTTTAACATTTGACATCCTTCAGTTCTTCTTTTTCATCATTTGTTAATTCTACATTCATAATGCCAGTTAATTTAATTTAACTCAAAGTTACCATTAGGCTGTAAAATATCGGGTGGGTTGAGAATAAATCAATCTTCTCAATCTACCTAGATAAACAATGGTAAATCACTAATTCCTAACAATGCAAATTCGTCGTCGTCCTCCTAACCCGTCTGTTGCGGTTGCTAGTTTATGTTATAAAATTGCAGTACCGGATGATCAACCGCAAAATATTCTCGAAGAAATTGTCTGGGAAAAAGAGAGAGAAGTTGATAGAAGACGGGAAGGTTTACCGTTATTGGAGTTGCGACGTCAGCTTGAAGGTTTACCCCAAACCAAGGATTTTCTCGCGGCGTTAAAAACCAGTCCAACTCAACCTGCTATTATTGCAGAGGTGAAAAAAGCGTCTCCGAGTAAAGGGATCATTCGGGAAGATTTTGATCCGGTGAATATTGCTCAAGCTTATCAAGAAAATGGTGCGAGTTGTATTTCGGTGTTAACGGATGAAAAGTTCTTTCAAGGGAGTTTTGAGAACTTAGGAAAAATTCGGGCTGCGGTTAATATTCCGTTGTTGTGTAAGGAGTTTGTGATTTATCCTTATCAAATTTATCTGGCTCGAATTTATGGGGCAGATGCGGTTTTATTAATTGCGGCGATATTATCTAACCAAGATTTACAATATTTTCTCAAAATTGTCAAGTCTTTGGGGATGACTCCCTTAATTGAAGTTCATACCCTTGATGAACTCGAACGGGTTTTGAGTTTAGATGGTGTGAATTTGATTGGGATTAATAATCGCAATTTACAGGACTTTTCAGTTGATCTAGACACAACTCGCCAACTGTTAGAAGCCAAACAAGAACAAATTCAATCCCAGGGAATTTTAGTGGTGAGTGAGTCGGGTTTGTATACTCCTGATGACCTCAACTTCGTAAAAAATGCCGGGGCGAATGGGGTTTTGATCGGGGAGTCGTTGGTTAAGCAACCCGATCCGGGAGAGGCCTTAAAGCAATTGATCGGTCATGGCTAGTCAAATGCGATCGCCATTTGGTAGTATAATAAGCTGGTCAGATGTTAGCTTTGAGGTTCCACTTTATCAGCTTCTAATCTGCCCACATGGAACCGATTCCTTTACCCTCTTACGTTCATTACGAGCTTCTGCTACAACTGCTAGAACGCAGAACCCGAGTTGCACTTTACCGCAATTCTCGCCAGTATGAACAGGTCAACCAGCTCATCATTACCCTTCGCAAAGCGCTCGCCCTCCAAAAGCAATTAGAGCAAAGCTGTCTACACGCGAATTTGCCCGTTGAGTCACGTTGGTCTTTAAATGAGATTAACCCAGAGTCGAATCTGGGCTAATTCCCTGATAATCAATTCATAGACATAAACACAGGATTGAAGCGATGGATGACAAATTAATGCTGATGATTCCGGGGCCGACTCCCGTTCCTGAACAAGCCCTTCTCGCCCTCGCTAAACACCCCATCGGACACCGTAGCGGGGAATTTAGCAAGATCATGGCAGAGGTGACGGAAAACCTTAAGTGGTTACATCAAACTCAAAATGATCTGCTGATCTTGACGGCTAGTGGTACCGGGGCGATGGAAGCCGGAATCATTAACTTCTTGAGTCGCGGCGATCGCGTTTTATGTGGAAGTAATGGTAAATTTGGCGAACGTTGGGCTGAAGTTGCTCAAGCCTACGGGTTGCAAGTTGATGTGATTTCCGCCGAATGGGGTAAACCCCTTGATCCAGAGAAGTTCCGCGAACAGTTAGAAGCCGATACCGAAAAAGACATCCGGGCGGTGATTCTCACCCACAGCGAAACCTCAACCGGAGTCCTCAACGATCTCGAAACGATTAACCGTTATGTTAAGGCTCACGGGGAAGCGTTGATGATTGTTGATGCGGTTACCAGCTTAGGGGCGGTTAATATTCCCATCGATGAATGGGGGATTGATGTCGTCGCCAGTGGTTCTCAAAAAGCCTACATGATTCCGCCCGGGTTAGCTTTTGTGGCGGTGAGTCCGAAGGCTTGGGAAGCTTATAAAACGTCGGATTTGCCTCGTTACTATTTAGATTTGGGGGCTTACCGCAAAAATGCCGCGAAAAATACGACCCCGTTTACCCCTCCAGTCAACTTGTTCTTTGCCTTGCAGGTAACATTGAACATGATGAAAGCTGAAGGTTTAGAATCGATTTTTGCTCGTCATCACCGCTTAATGGCAGCCAGTCGAGCGGCGATGAAAGCGTTGAATTTGCCCTTACTTGCCCCAGATGAAGCCGCAAGTCCAGCGATCACGGCGGTTAGTCCTCCTGAATCTCTAGACGCTGAACAAGTGCGTTCTGTAGTCAAGAAGAAGTTTGATATTATTCTCGCAGGCGGACAAGATCATCTCAAGGGTAAAATTTTCCGCATTGGTCACTTAGGATTTGTCAGCGATCGCGATATTCTGACTGCGGTTTCTTCGATCGAAGTTGCATTGCGAGAATTAGGTTATGAAGGCTTTACTCCTGGATCGGGAGTAGCGGCAGCAGCTCGAGTTTTAGCTGAATCTTAAGCCGAAAATTGACAGTCAGTGGTCGAAGATTATCGACAATTTTTGAGTGTTTGTATTAGACTTTATGGGTCTCGTTCTAATAGCACACCTCAGAAAAAGACCACTGACTTCATCAATAAGCTGTTTCTAACCAATCAAAGATTTTATCAAGTTGTTCCAAAGTTACCAGTCCATACTGCAACAGTGTCATTGACAGTGGATTAGGATCGCGGTATCTTTGTTTATCGTTAGACGTGTCTTGAGCTTTCTCCGCCATCGCGATCGAAGCGGGAGAAACCGATAACTCTTCTTGCAAAAATCGCACAAATCGAGAGTAGGTGTTGGGTGTCATTTGAGTATTCACCTCCCCTTTTACAGACACCATTATGTGACGTAGATAGTTGTTTAGAAAACAGCACTCAGCCAGTTTGTTTTCTGTCTACCCGTCACTTGAGATCTAAAAAATTAGACCTTATTGAGTTGAACATTCGGATTGTTTTTCGATCTACATTCACTGAGGATCGAATTCCGAACTATTTTTCACTCTTGCACTCCTCACAGATGGCTTTTACTGCAACTCAGGCAGTATAAAGATTAGAGCTAATGCTGCTATCGAAAACTGATATAACACGGTATAAACCGTATTAATGTTTCGTTCCTGCATCACCCCGGACTGTCAGCAGCACCCGGTCAGACAGGCATTTCACCAAGAAGCCCTCGGCATAATGTAATAAATTCAGACTCGCATTCAAATCACGGTCAACGCTTACACCGCAATTATTACAGTTAAAAACTCGTTCTTTCAGTGGCATTTCTTGAATGTGACCGCAACTTGAACAGGTTTTAGTTGACGGATAAAATCTGTCAGCAAAAACTACTCTTGAACCATACCACTCAGACTTATACTCAACTTGGCGGCGAATTTCAGAAAAAGCAGAATCAGCAATAGCACCTGCTAACTTATGATTCTTTAACATCCCAGAAACATTCAAGTCTTCTAACCCGATGACTGCGTGGTTTTTGCATAGCCATGAGGTGAGTTTGTGAATTGTATCTTTGCGAATGTTAGCCACTCTTTGATGTGTTTTTGCAAGTCTCAGTCTAGCTTTATTCCTGTTGTTAGAACCCTTCTGTTTTCTCGAGAGTTCGCGCTGAAGTTTGGCCAGATTTTTTTGAGCTTTTTTGTGGGCTGCTGGATTGACGAAAACAGTACCATCTGAACAGGTCGCCAATGCCTTAACCCCAACATCAACACCCAGATAAACTCTTGATTTAACAGTCTGTTCTGGCTCAAACTCATAGCCTACAGAGATATACCAACAATCAGCTACTCGACTAATTGTGACTCGCTTTGTGTTGATTTCAGGTAGGGGTTCATAAGTGTTAACCCATCCAATAAAAGGAAGTTTTAACCTCCTTCCTGACAACTTCATTACCTTACCGCAATTATCTAAAGTAAAGCTATCATTTTTACCTTTTTTCTTGAACTTAGGATGTTGGGCAGTGCCTTGAAAAAAGCGACTAAAAGCTTCTCCCAAGTGCATAAAGGCAAATTGATAAACTCTAGAACTTAGCGTTGACTGCCAGGGATAGTTTGGCTTAATGTGATTGGTGTAGAACTTTTTTAGCTTATTCGCAGAAGGTTTTAGTCCTTCTTTATAAGCCTCGTTCCACATCGCTAAGGCCCAATTCCAAACCCACCTAGAATATCCCGCGTGGGTCGCCATTAAGGTTCTTTGACGGTTGTTAAGTTTGAGTTGGGTTTGAAAGGCTCGTTGCATAGATCTATTATCTGATCTTACAGATAGTACCGTTTTGTACCATAAATCGTCTACTAAGTTACTTCTCTCCGTAGTTATAGGCTTAATCTTGATTAAATTTCGCTACTAACTACTACAACTGGTTTTTAAACCGATTAAATCCGTCCTTGGACAGAACTTAATGACTAGCTCCATCCAGTCATGAATGTTCAGTCGATCTCGACTTCATTCCAACTCGCAAACTGAAGCGAACAAAGATTTCGCTTTGTTTCGGCTAACTGGCTTGGATGCCTGTCGTGCGCCCAAGCTTTCACTCGTCTCTCACACCTTAATCAATAGGAGCCTACAGCTCAGATGAAGCCGGATAAATTTTAGACGCTAGAAATGATAGCCTAGCAGATTTCTCTGCAAATTTGTAGGCTCTATCATTAAGTTTTTATCAAATTTCCTTAATTTTTGTAAAGATTCTGTGAAAAAAATTTTTTCGGGATTTAGGGGTTCCCAGAGTTCAAAGACTCAATCTCAACCCGATCGCCGGGTTTCACCCCCAACTCTTGGGTTCGTCCGCCTCTTAATTCAATCACCTGATCTACCGGAACATTAGGGCCATAGGTCGGGCAGGGTTCAGCCGTACAAGGAGGCGCACTCACCTGAATCCCTTGAATAATTCCATTACGGATGAAAATCATATCTAGAGAAATTTTACAATTTTTCATCCAGAAACCGACAACCCGAGGCGGGGAAAAAGAAAACAGCATTCCTCGGTTGTCGGGTAAGGAAGTGCGGTACATCAGTCCCATTTGCTGTTGTTGGGGAGTGCGGGCGACTTCGAGTTGAATCACCTCACCTCCGAGAGTGGTTTGGGCGGTAACAGGTAGCATTTGACCTAAATTTTCGGTAGGTGGGGATGAAAGCGTCGTTGGCTGCTGAGAAAAGATAGTGCTGTTTAAAACAACAAAAAGTCCGATGGGGAGTAGAGACAGTGCTAAAAATTTGCTCATAGGAAATTGTTGAGAAACCTAATCACAGATCAGGCAAATACAGAGTTAGCAATCTTGTTGTTTATTTCCCCTGATTTGTTCCCAAAGAGTTAGGACTCTCGCAAAACATAACCCACGCCTCTAACGGTTTGAATCAGACGTTTTTCCCCTTCTTCTTCGATTTTGAGACGGAGATAACGAATATAAACTTCAATCACATTCGATTCCCCGAGAAAATCATACCCCCAAACATTTTCTAAAATTTGTTCACGAGTTAAAACTTCTCGGGGATGTTCCATTAAATATCGTAATAGATCAAATTCTTTCATGGTCAACTCAATCGCCCGACCATTGCGAAAGGCGCATCGAGTCGCTACATCTAAGACTAATTCACCAAAGCGTAGTTGATCGCTATTGTGATCAATCGGTTGCAAATACAGACGCACCAGTTGCAAAAACGATTCGGTGCGATAGGGTTTGAGGAAATAATCATCCGCTCCTGATTCTAAACAAGCGACACGATCTTCTACATTATCTCTTGCCATAAATACTAGCATCGGCGTGCGGTTTCCCTGATTTCTCAGATGACGACACAGCGTTAACCCCGACTCTCCGCCCAACATTCGATCCACGACAATCAAAGCGGGTTGAGTCTCTGTGGCTCGATGCAGGCCCAGGGTCACATTCGGAACCACAATCGGATAATAGCCCGATTCTTCCAAATCTAGGCTAACGTGTTGGGCTAAAAGTTCGTCGGATTCAACCACTAAAATTGAAGGATGATGCTCGGTGGCAACTATACTCATTGACAAATCCCCCATCGGAATATTACCCGTTTTAGCACGTTAGACGGGTTAATTGAACAATCAGAGATTTAGTTTTCCTTCAGGGCAACTCAACAGACGTAGGTTTGGCAATATGGGGCAGTCCCCAACCCAATTTTTCTCGCAAAACCTGGAAAAATTCCGGTAATTTTAGGCGAATAAAGTGAGCAGAATGAACCGAGCGCGTCACTCTAACGCGATAATCCGGTAAGACATAACATCCGCCGTTCCCATCAACCACCATCACCAAACGATTAGGACTGGCTGCATAAATGTTGACAGGTTCTTTTTCGGCATAAATTAAGGCTCTTGAGGCCAGAGAGTGGGGACAAATGGGCAGGAGTTGCAAGACTCCGACATCCGGTGTGACAACGGCGCCGCCAGCCGAGAGAGAATAGGCTGTAGAACCAGTTGGGGTAGAAATGATCACCCCATCTGCGGCAATATCAACAGGCGCGTGTCCGCCAATTTCCACCTCGAAATGGCACATACAGGTCATGGGTTCACGATGCAAGACCATCTCGTTTAAACACAATGCTTCCCAAAGTAACTGATCTTCTTGATAAACCTCGACACAGAGCATGGCCCGTTGTTCAACGGTATAATCTCCGGCCATCACTTGCTCAAGAACAGTCGGTAACTGATTAATATAAGTTTCGGTTAAAAATCCCATGTGACCTGTATTGACCGTCAGCATCGGAATTCCTTTAGGAGCAATTTGGCGAGAGGCCGATAACACAGTGCCATCTCCACCCAAAACAATCACAAACGCCATATCCTCATCGAAACCGGGAGGCACTAACTGATCGACGGGCTTATGACAGAGGGGACGGTTAAGCTCAGAATAGCCGAGCAAGCCTCCCACTCCAGTTGCAGTGTGAACTTGCCAGCCACAGGAAGTCAGCTTGTCTTTCAACTCGTCAGCGATGCGACAAGCCGCTGATTTGGCATCGTTATAAATAATCCCAGCTTTGGGCACGCGAATAACTTAACTCAGGTTTAAAAAATGCAATTCAACAGAAAGCTTTAAATCAGCTTTTGAACAGGTGCTTTACGGAATTTGGATAGATTGAATTCTATCATAGTTTCAGTTCGCCTTGATCAACATCTAACCCCAGCCAGACATGAGCAATGATCAAGACGACAACTGGCATGGGTTGAGCAATTATGTTTTTTTGAATGGAGTTCTTTTTTGTTTGCGTTTTTTCTGTTTTTCGCGCTCGTATTCGACTTCTTTGATCTTCTTGATAATTCGGCCGTAGTAATCTTGTAGATAGGCTTCTAAAGAAGTCATTTCTGCCGGATCAAAACCAAAAACGCTGTAGGTTTCTTCCATCGAAGCTTTCAGGGGTTGACCTGTGGCGGCTACTTCTGCAAAAGCCAACCGATCAGAGATGTTCAACGTCCACTGAAACCAACGGGTGATACTGCGTACCAACCTTAACATATTGGTGGGGGTGCGAGTCACCTTGGCTTCTTTGCCGGAGAGTCGTTCACAGAGGCGGATAATTTCATCGGCTGTCCAGGCGCGAGAACCGACAACGGGGAAGCTTTTGTTCTCGGTTTCCGCTACGGAGAGGGCGCGAACGACAAATTTAGCGATATCTTGGGTATCCATATAGGCGATCGGAGAACTGATGCCCGGAACCCAGGCAGATTGTCCTTCTAAAATGGGGATGGCATACTGACCAATGATTCCCTGTAAAAAGCCACAAGGTTTCAAAATCGTGTATTTTAAGCCCGACTCTGCTAAAAATAACTCGGTGCAGTATTTGATATCTAATAGCGGCACTTGTCTGTATTTTTCGGCATCCAAGAAGGAGACAAAGATATAGCGCTCAATCCCTGCGGCTTGGGTCGCTTGAATCAGTGAAAGTTTACCGTACCAGTCTACATCTTTGATGCTAAGAGAATCAGTGGGTCGGGCGGTGGCAGCATCAATGACAGCCGTGACTCCTTCGAGAGCGGCTTTGAGGGTTTCGGGTTTGCAGAGATCTCCGGGTACCAGTTCAGCGCCCCATTCTTTAAGAAAAGCAGCTCGACTGTAACTCCTGGCCAAGCAACGAACTTGATAGCCCTCATCGATAGCACGACGAGCCACCTGTCTCCCTAGAGTGCCAGTAGCACCCACGATTAAAATAGTCATGAATAAATCGGTATTAAACTTAAACTTGACTTAAGATCGTATCAGAAAATCTCTCATTTTTTAATAAAACTTCATAAATTTTTGATAAGCTGATGGGTAGCCCCCTAAAAAGCTCTATTGAGCTTGAAACAGAGGAAATGGCAGTTCCCGTGCTAGCGGGGACGGTTTCGCCGTCGTTGTTCCATGATCTCGGCAAACTGACGGCGCTGTTCGGGAGTCAGAACTTCTCGAATTTGCAGAATGATCTCAAACTGCAACTTGCTCATTTCCTGTTTGAGCTGGAGCAATTCATCATATTTTTGACGAATTTGGCTGGGGCTGGCGTTACTAGAGAGTAGGGCTTGTAATTGTTCTTGGGCAAGACGCAGTTGTTGTCGGCGTTGAGAGATTTTATCTTGATACTGAGCGCGAATTTCTTGCATTCTCTGCTTTTGTTCGGGTGTCGCATTTAATTGTTTCAGCAATTGCTCGGTATCATCATCAGATTCTCCGGCATAAACTTTTGCTTGCGCCTGAAGTTGAGATAATATTTTCTCAGACGTGGCAGCATCAGCAATCCCACTGTGAAAAGTTGGCAGGAAAAGCGTTAATAGTAAAATGCAAGATCTCAACATAAAATTTTAATTCTCTTTTTTAAAAATTTTAAGAGTTGACAAGGGAATAAGTCCCTGAGAAGAAAACCAGGGAAGGCAGAGTCAGTGAACCGTTTAGAGGCGGTATGTTCTGCTATCGAAAACTGATATAACACGGTATAAACCGTATTAATGTTTCGTTCGGTGCCTCACCCCGGACTGTCGGCAGCACCCGGTCAGACAGGCTCAAACCGAATAGCCTTCGGCGTAATACTTTAAGTTGAGGCTCGCATTCAAATCGCGATCAATTGATATGTCGCAAGCTTCACAGATGAAAACTCGTTCTTTCAGTGCTATTTTTTGAACGTGACCGCAACTTGAACAGGTCTTAGTTGACGGATAAAATCTGTCAGCAAAAACTACTACTGAGCCGTACCACTCAGATTTATACTCAACTTGGCGGCGAATTTCATAAAGAGCAGAATCAGCAATAGCACCCGCTAACTTATGATTCTTTAACATCCCAGAAACATTCAAGTCTTCTAACCCGATGACTGCGTGGTTTTTGCATAGCCATGAGGTCAATTTATGAATTGACACTTTTCGGATGTTAGCCACTCTTTGATGTGCTTTTGCCAGTTTCAGTCTAGCTTTATTCCTGTTATTTGAGCCCTTTTGTTTTCTCGAGAGTTCTCTTTGAAGTCGCGCTAATTTGTTCTTAGCCTTTTTGTATGCTCTGGGGTTTGCAAAAACCGTACCGTCTGAACAGGTCGCTAAGACCTTAACCCCAACATCAACACCCAGAGCAACTCTTGATTTAATGGTAGGTTCAGGCTCAAATTCATAAGCTACTGAAATATACCAAGAATCAGCTACTCGACTAATTGTGACTCGCTTTGTGTTGATTTCAGGTAGGGGTTCATAAGTGAATACCCATCCAATGAAGGGGAGCTTTAGCCTTGTACCCGCAAACCTCATTACCTTGCCACAATTATCGAGAGTAAAGCTATCATTTATTCCTTTTTTCTTGAACTTAGGATGTTTGGCAATGCCTTGAAAGAATCGGCTAAATGCTTCTCCCAAGTGCATGAAAGCAAATTGATAAACTCTAGAACTTAGCGTTGACTGCCAGGAGTATTGAGGTTTAATGTGATTGGTGTAGAACTTTTTTAGCTTATTCGTTGAAGGTTTTAAACCCTGTTTGTAAGCTTCATTCCACATCGCTAACGCCCAGTTCCAAACCCACCTAGAATATCCGGCGTGGGTCGCCATTAAAGTCTTCTGTTTGTTGTTCAGTTTTAACTTGGTATGATAGGCTCGTTGCATAGATCTATTATCTGCTCTTACGGAGAGTACCGTGTTGTACCATAAATCGTCTACTAAGTTACTGCTCTATTAATCTTTAGAGCTTTCTAGCATTGTGAACCAACTGGTTTCTTGCGTTTCTTCCATTGCACCCTCCCAGTTACTTTCAATAAAGCCTTCTAATTGGGATTGTTCACGGGTTGTTAATGATGGGGGATGAAGGATGCGATCGCCGATCCACAGTAGAGTCAAACTGGCAGCAATCAAAGAGGAAACCCATCCCAAAGCCTGAATTGTTGTTCGGGGACTGCTTTGATGTTGAGACTCTTTAAGCCGATCATCGGTGTCGAGAGTCGCCATAATTAGCTCTTCCAACTCAGGGGTTGCTTCCGGAGCAGTCGAACGATATTGCTTGAGAAAATTAATCAACGTTTGATCATTAGTTGGCAACTGACTCATAGGTTGACTCCTTCACTTTGCAAAAATTTCCGCAGAGCGGCTCTAGCATGGAACAGGCGAGACTTAACGGTTCCCAAGGGGATATTTAAAATTTCCGCAATTTCTTTTTGGGGAATTTCCTCAAGATCATGCAGAACGATCACGGTTCGATGTTCAAAGCTGAGATGAGCTAATCCGCGTTGCACTAAATCCTGATAGTGTAGAAGCATTAAATCAGGAGAATCGCTCGCACAGGAGAGAAGATCTTGAGCGTCTATTGAATCTACCGTTTTGGATGGTAAATTAAATGAATGATGTTTGGCTAACATTCGTCGTCGATCAGTTGCCACGTTCCAGGTAATTCGATAGAGCCAAGTCGAAAATGTTGCAGGTTGCTTCAGTTTCGGTAAACCTTTCCACACCCGCAAAAACACCTCTTGAACTAAATCATCAAGGGATGAGGAGCCGCAGAGTTGATATAAAGTTGATCGAACTTTTCCCTGGTATCGTTGGTAGAGATAGCGAAAGCACTGGCGATCGCCTTTCTGACACTGTTCTACCAAAAAGGCATCCGAGCAGTCATCCGTTAACATATCGGTGGTATCCTCAACGAACACCTGCGAAATCTCCTTTTCCCTTCCTGGTCTATATATTTTGACACACTCCCACCAGTAAACCCTTCGGATTCTACTGGGGGATTCTAAATCTCACGACTTAGATTTACTGCTTCTACGGCACTTATCTAGGCTGCTTCCAACCCCCGACAGTACGCCTACACAGTCAATTTCTTGAACCACGATCTGCCCAACCGCAGTAATACCTCGATTACAAATCACTTGTGCTGCTGCAACATCACGATTACATTCGTAGTTGCATTCAGGGCATTTATGTGTGCGTTCGGACAGGTTTTTCTTTCCTGTATGCGCCCCACAATGAGGACAAATTTGACTCGTATATCTGTAGTCAACCTTGTCAAAATAAACCCCTCGTTTCCAGCAAACCCAAGCCAATATATTGAAGAACTGACCGAACCCTGCGTCTAAAGTATGTTTTCTTAGCATTCCTTTTGCCCAGGCTCTAAAATCTAGATCTTCAACAAATATCATTCCTGCTTTGTCGCACAAATGATGCAGCTCATTTAAAGTGAAAGTCTTTTCGAGTATCTGATCTCTTTTGATGAAGTCTTGCTATCTTTTGGTTGAGCTTCTGTCGATTAGTTGAACCCAATTTCTTGAATTTAAGTCTACGTTGCAGTAATTTCAACTTGCTATGTAGTTGGTTTAAAAATTTCGGTCGTTCAATTAACTCACCATCAGAGGTTGCCAAGAACTTCTCAAGTCCAATGTCAATTCCTAGTGGATGCCCAGAAGCCGGGGTGTCTGGAATGCTTACAGGACTTTGCAAAGATAACATTGCAAAATACCCGCTAGCTTTTCTTACAACCCTCACCTGCTTAAGTTTAAATCCTTCCGGGATTGGGCGAGACAACCTCATCTTCACCCATCCGATTTGAGGAAGTTTTATCCAATTATTTGAAACGGGATTGCTCTTAAACTGAGGGAATACAAAAGACCGCATTCGATATTTGTTCTTAAAGCGAGGAAAACCATAACCCTGCTCTTTCATGTTGTTAAATGCTCTTTCTAACGTTTTGAGAACTTGTTGCAAAACTTGAGCATTGGTTTTCTTGAGTTCAAGGTTAGTTTTCTTCGCTTTTGTCAAGCTGGCGGCTTGTACGTTGTAATTCGGATACGGAGCATCCGATGGGATAATGTACTCTTGCTGCAATGAACAAAAGTTAACTGCACACTTCCTACTACTTATCCAGTCTTTCCGCTCCCTCAAGGCGTAATTCCACACCTTTCTACAGACCGCTAACATTTCTTCAATGATGGCAATCTGTTCTTGAGAGGGGATCAACTTAAATTCGTAGATTAGTGTTAGCATCCTAAAAATATAACACAATTCTATCTGACCACGCTATTCAGTTAGAACTGCGTACAGAGAAGGTTTCCTTCTTTGGTCGCAATTCATCTCGCCGTTAAGTCTTCGACTCTAACGGGAGTCCTCTTGCTCCATTTTAGATAGACTCACAGATGTTCTCAAAAGTTCATGGTTGATCTTTGTTATTTTTCCGAGAAACTGCTCTAAGTTAGAGTTACCCCAGTTTTTTCGAGAGTAAACATTTACACAGTTGAGAGGCTCCGTGATCAAGAGCTTGTTCTGCGGCTTCAAGGAGCTGTTCGGGAGAACTCGCAGGTTTGGGAATGGTGCTAGCGATACCAAAACTCATGGATAGATATTGTTTCTCACATCGAGATTCTGAAATCAACTTGATTTTCTCTACTTTAGTCTGAATGGTTTCTACCAGTTGTACGGCTTGGGTTGAATGGGCTTTGGGTAACAACACTGCAAACTCGGTTTCATCATAACGAGCAACGATATGATGGGGATTTTTCACGGCTGTATTGATAGCTTCAGCGACTTGTTTTATAAATTGTCCCGCCGAATGTTCACCATAGGTTTCTCGATAAAACTGATAGTAGTTTAGATCGCACAAAACCATAGACAAGGGTAAGGATTCTTGGCAGAGATGCTCCCATTTTTTGTAGAGATAGTCATTAAAGCTTTGACGGTTCAAGAGTTGAGTAAAGCTATCAACTCCTGATAAGTATTTTAATTTCTTCTTGGCTTCTTCGAGTTGTTGGTAGAGTGAGGCTTGATGGATGGCGATTGAGAGTTGATTGGCAAAACTATATATTAATTTTAAATCTGATTCTTGCCAACTATACCCGGGATTTTTCATCACCATACTGAGACTTCCCCAAATCTCTGACTGACTGTATAACGGCACAGGTAGCCAAGCTCCTGGACAATTTTGCATGAACTGCTCAATTTTGCGTTCGTCTATTTTTACTTCGGGGTTTGAGGTTGAACTTTCAGTCATATGAGCGGGAACTTTCAGAGGAATTGAGGATTGATCTCTCTCAAATTTCAAGATTTTTCGAGCATCAAATCGTAAAAGTTGTGGATGGTCTAATTTTTTTATCGGTTCTAAGTTTTGATCAGAATTTAACGCTAATTCTGCTTCGGGAGAACGGTATTCTGCTCGACTCAGCCAACATTGTTCATCGGAGAGATATTCAACGATTTGGACGGATAAAACGGCAAAAAGCCTCCCGATTTCTTCGACGGCGGCGGCAAAAACAATCTCTAAGTTAAAGGAAGATCGCATGACTTGCGTAAGTCGATTTAAGGCTTGTTCTCGTCGATTTTGTTGTTTAATGTCCTGTTCCATTTGTTTGCGATCGCTGATGTCAATTGCTCGACACAGATAGCCTTGAAATTGATTGTCTTGATCTCGTAGAACGTTTACTGATAATTTTACCCAAATGAATTGACTGTTTTTATGATAGAGTTTTATTTCGTATCTTTCTTCTTGACTGCTGAGATTTTTGTAGGAACAAAGTTGAGCAAAGGCTGGATGATCTTGATCTAAAAAGTTTCGGAGGGATTTATTGATCATTTCCTCTATTGTATATCCCAGCATTTCTGCCATCTTTGAGTTTAAAAAGGTAATTTTTTTGTCTGTATCTAAAATCAAAATTCCTTCCAGCCCAGTTTGCAAAAATTGCTCGGTAAATTGTTTGATATTATTCAAATCAAACACGGAAAAATTGGAATTTAATTCAACTTCTGTATAAGGTGTGATTCCTGAACAACCATAATGCTCTAAAAGGGGCATTTCTTGATGACACCGAACACAAAATCCGACCTTTTTATGATCACTAATATGAACCAATAGGGGTTCAGAACAGCACGGACACAAAAACTTATGCACAGCTCGAACTCACCTCCTTATATTTTTTGTTATTAAATAGAGGTTATAAGATTAAGGATACGTCAGTCACCGGAACTTATTTATAGTTTTTTACAATTCTTATGTAAATTTGTTGCAAAGCATACAGAAATTTAAAGATTTGAAGAATTATTTGAATATTTTTTAAATCGTTATAACTTTTGATGCTTTTTATAAACTTTTGATAAGTTTTAAATTTTTGGGTCTTAATGTGCATCCCTGGGAATAGAGATGCTGTTCAAAATCACAAAAATTAGTCCCAGTATATTGTCTTCAGGAATAATACTGGAAGATTAGACTTTTTTCAACTTATTGTAAGCAAGTAGCTTTCGTGCAGTTGAACGTTAGGAATGGTCAAGCGTACAATTTGATTATTAACCGTAATCTGCTCTTGTCTGACTTTCTCTAGTTGGGTAATGACTTTTTCTCCCGAGTCTGGTATTCTTTGGACGGCAAAGGTTAACGGTTTTCCCTCACGAGCAATATTAAGCTGTTGCAAATTTCTCAGCGTCAGAACAACGGTTGCTTTCCCAGGTGAGGCGCCTTGTTCAAAATAACCAAACAAAATTTGAGCTTGATTTTGTGCATTCGACTGACTGGCTAAGGCGACTACTCTCGGGTTACTCGACTCGCTTTTTACTCGTGAACTAAACCCATCGGCGTAGGCTTTATAAACCCACCAAGCGGCTCTGGGGGCGGACTGTTCGGGCGTGACTAAACCATCAAGGCTTTCATTAAAGCAGTTATTGCGTCCCCCTGCAACGGGTTCCCAACAGGCTTTACAAGCGCCGTCAACTCGACTTTGTTCGGTATAAGCCAGATATCCTAAAATCTCTGCGGGGCGATATTGAGCAATTGGCCCGACAATTTCATTGATATAAATTTTCTGAATTTTCAGGCTTTGATAGTTGGGGTTCTGCACAAATGAACGCCGCACTTCATTCACATGATCATTGATTCGAGTAATTTCTTGATCATTGAGTTCATGCCATGCAATAAAATTAACTTCTAGGTTATTATTTTTGCAATAATCTAAGAATTCTCTGAGAAAACCTTGATCATATTTGGCAATACTCGGCCCTCCAATCATTACATTTGGCCCGAGTTCTTGGCGAATCACAGTATAGGCGCGTTTGTAGGTTTCAAAAAACTGTGATCGGCTTCCTCGCCAAAAGGGATCTTTTAAGTCGGGTTCATTCCAAACATCCCAGATCATCTTTTTATCTTTGTGTTGTTGAGCAATTTTTCTAACGTGTTCTTCCCATTTACTGTAATCTTCATAGGGCCAACCACGTGGTTTTCCATAGCCCCAAGTATCACTTAATAGTAACTGAAATTGAGAACCTAATGCTGTAATTTTAGGATAATGATTGAGTGTTGATGTCCGCCAAAATTTCGGTTGTAAGGGACTTAACATATTATTGGGTGGCTTACTATCACCAATTCCATACAAAAAACCACTCATGGAATGAATCCCTGTTTGAGGTACACCAAAATCAATTGCAACGGTGGCTTGAGTTTGTCCGAATACAGGTGAATGTCCGATCAAAAACGTGAGTAAAGCAGAACTCACAAAAAACAACACAAAAAAGGTTTTTATAGGATTAAATTTTCCAGGTTTAAACCCGGAAAATAGACTTGAATTTTTGAATTGCTGCATCGTTAACAATATACTAATTTTGACTAGATTCTCTCTCTTGTGATCATTTTTAGGTTGAAAAAATGAATTAGATTCATTCTATCATAATATCTAAAAAAAGAATGCTACAGATCAATCTTCAGCTTATGTGGCAATCTTAGACGGGTTTATTTAGGGGTTGGTGGGAAGTATATATTTGTTCGGAACCTGCCCCTATAGCATTCCCTATCCATCATCTGTAGCCAACATTAAGCGATTTCATAGACAACCAGAAAAAAGGAGGAATGAAGACCGTTTTTTTCATTCTCTCCTTGGTAAATTTCAGTTAATTCTAACGCATCGTCACGAATTCTTCGCCACTGCTGGGGTGAATTCCCATCGTATTATCAAAGTCTTTTTTCGTTGCACCCATATTCACAGCGATCGCCACGCCTTGAATGAGTTCGGCTGCATCTTTACCGACCATATGCGCTCCTAAAACGCGATCAGTATTGCTTTCAACGACTAACTTCATAAACACTTTTTCGTCCGATCCAGTTAAACTATGAAACATGGGACGAAAACGGGCTTTATAGCATTTTATAGCCTCTCCAAATTTTTCTTTTGCTTGTTCTTCGGTCATGCCCACTGTTGCAGCTTCGGGCTGAGAAAAAACAGCCGTTGCAATATTTTCATGGCTAATTAATCGCGGTGTATGACCATATTCAGTATCCGCAAAAGCGCGACCTTCCGCAATCGCAACGGGGGTTAAATTCACCCGATCTGTGCAGTCTCCTACCGCATAAATATTCGGTTGAGAGGTTTGACTATCTGGAGTAACAGCGATCGCATTCGCATTGACTTCGACTCCGGCATTTTCTAACATTAATCCGCCTAAATTGGGTTGACGACCTGTTGCACAAAGGAGTTGATCAACGATTAACGGGTTTTCTGCTTGTTCACCTGTGAGGGTAATTTTCAAGCCTTCATCGGTTTTTTCAATTTTTTCAATGGTGGTATTGGTGTGAAAATTAACGCCATGTTTACTCATTCCTTCTTGAATATTGCTGCGGATATCTTGATCAAATCCATGCAAAATAAAATCTCGGCGAATAATTTGCGTCACCTGACTTCCTAAACCGTTTAAAATTCCAGCAAATTCTACTCCAATATAACCGCCACCCCAAACCGCAAATCGTTTCGGTTGTTCACTTAAAAGAAACATATCATCCGATGAAATACTGTGTTCAATTCCGGGAATATCGGGTTTAATTGGATGTCCTCCTGTTGCGATTAAAATTTTATCGGCGGTGACTTTGCGATCGCCCACTTCTAGGGTATGTGGATCAATAAATTTAGCATATCCTCGAATGAGTTCAACGCCTGCTTTTTCCAAAAAACTAATATGAAGTTCACTTAAACGTCGAACTTCTTTATCCACCACATCGACTAATTTTTTCCAATCAAAAGAGGGTTCGACCTCACTCCAACCATAGCCGACTGCATCTTTATAATAGTGGGAAAAATGAGACGCATAAACCATCAATTTTTTGGGGACACAACCGCGAATCACGCAGGTTCCGCCGACTAAATCATTTTCTGCGATCGCCACTTTTGCGCCATAGGAAGCCGCCCGTTTAGAAGAGGCTAACCCGCCTGAACCTGCACCAATTACAAACAGATCGTAGTCATAAGCCATAATAAAATCGCCTCTTGTAGAGAATTTTCTGAAGTCATTTCCTGGTGGTCAACTGAATTGTGCAGTTAACTCCTATTGTTTATTGTAATGAGTTAGGGGCTGCAATTTTCAATCGGTTGTTAAAGCATTCATCTTTTGCTAGGATCGGAACCAATACTCTCACAGTTTAGTTTAAGGCTCAACCCATATATTATAACTCGGATTATGGCACAAAACTTTGACCCTTCTACCCCAATTAACCCTGAAACAAGCCTTGCTGATCCTGTTGATGTTCAGGTGATTTCCGAACCTCTCAGTAACCCCAGCAACCGCTTTGGCTTTTTTCTGTTAACTTCCGACTCGGATATTGTCGAATTAACCAATGATGTCATTGAGAATTATCCTGGTGGAATATTCGCCCTAGCAGGTGATGATTATGTTCGCGGTTCAGAGAATGATGAGTTGATTTATGGGAATTCGGGTCAAGATGTTTTACTCGGAAAAGCGGGTAATGATACGATACGAGGCGGTCAAGATTTTGACGTGATTGCAGGTGGAGAAGGGAATGATCTCCTGCATGGAAACAAAGATAATGATCGACGTTTCTAATCAAGATTTAGCCTTCGGTTAAGTAGGAGCGCTGCGGTTGGCGCCCTCAAAGCTTCTCAATAGCAATCCCATCAATTAAAATAAAACTTTAAGTGAAAAGGAGGCCTAAAACTTGAAACTCATTTTAGTGGCACCCAACCCTGCTTTAACTGCGGCTTTTCGAGAACATTTCCACTATTTACCCGATGTGGAAATTATTAATAACTCGTTTGAAGCAGTATCGGAGTATGATTGTTTAGTGAGTCCAGCTAACTCTTTTGGGTTAATGGATGGTGGAATAGATGCAGCAATTATTAGTTTTTTTGGCAAAGAATTAATGATGCGAGTTCAAGAAAAGATTTTAACAGAATATCTCGGTGAACAACCAGTGGGAACCTGTTTAATTGTCGAAACTCAACATCCCAAACATCCTTTTTTAGCCCATACACCAACCATGCGAGTTCCGATGTCTATTACAGGAACAGATATTCCTTATACTGCAATGTGGGCGATGTTATTGGAAATTCGCCGTTATAATTTACATCACAAACGAAACATTAAATCTGTTCTTTGTCCGGGTTTAGGGACAGGAATCGGTAGAGTTCCCTATTCAGAAGCCGCCCGTCAAATGGCTTTAGCTTACGATCATTTTGTTTATCCACCGACTTCTATTAATAATTTTTTTGCAGCAGAAAGACAACTTCAAATTTGGGAAGGGGGAAAGCATCATAAAATGTAAGTTTCAATCTTCATCAAAGACAACAGGCCAAAGTTCTTCTATCACTAATTCCCATTCCGGGAGAAGTTCGGGGACCGTTAAAATATCACCATTTCCCAAGACAATGACAGGTTGATCGGGCTGATAAACTTCTACTTGATAAGTATCTGGGTCAATTATAATAGCAACTTGTACCCCTTGTTCGATATAGATTTGTATTTTATCTCGCAGTTTTTTTAGGCGATCGCTTTGAGATTTGACTTCAACAACGAGATCGGGAACGAGAGAAGCAAAATAGCGAATACTGCGAGGAAGGCGATCGCGTAAAACAAAAGAAACATCAGGCGCTTTCAAGTCACTATTCGGTAAAATAAAGCCCCCGGCTGAGTCAAAAACCCGCCCCAGACGCCGAGGTTTTACCCAATTGCGGAGTTGGCTAGCAAATTCTAGAGAAACTTCACTAGAGACGATATCTGATGGCCCCATAATTGTAATCTTACCTTCTTCGAGTTCGAGTTGATAGTCTAAGTCTGCTTCACTGAGAATTGACTGAATTTTTTCTACATCTTTGACCGTCATTTTAGTCATGCTAGATCACTCCAAATATGTTCTGATAATTTATTGTAACGGTTAACTTTGTAAAGCGTGCATGATCGCAAATAAACCTTGATGTTCTAATAACTGTTCGTGATTTCCCACTTCAATAATTTTCCCTTTTTCTAACACGACGATGCGATCAGCTTTGCGAATAGTTGAGAGGCGATGGGCGACAATAAATGTTGTTCTATTTTGAACTAACCGATCTAACGCTTCTTGAATTAACGACTCAGAAACCGTATCTAAAGAAGAGGTCGCTTCATCTAAAATTAACACACGCGGATCACGAATTAAAGCCCGTGCAATTGCGATTCGTTGGCGTTGTCCTCCTGAGAGTTTAACGCCATTTTCTCCAATTTGTGTTTCTAGTCCGTGAGGGAGATTTTGTATAAATTCATCGGCGTTTGATTCTATAACAACTTGTTTTAACCGTTGTTCACTGACGGTATCTTTACCATATAAAATATTTTCTCGGACGGTTCCTTCAAATAAAATTGTTTCCTGAGAAACCACCGATAAAAATTGGCGATAAGTTCTCAAGTCTAGGGAATTCATCTCTTTTCCATCCAGTTTAATTTGACCCGAAGTTGGGCGCAAAAACCCGATAATTAAGTTTAACAAGGTTGATTTTCCCGCACCCGATGGCCCAACAATGGCTATCGTTTCTCCGGGTTTAACCTGTAGAGAAAAATCGACAATTGCAGTTTGGTTTCGACTCTCGGGATAAACATAACAAACCGACTCAAAACAAAACTCTCCTTTTAGTCGTTTAACGGGTGTTTTTCCTTTATTTTGTTCAACATCAGGACATTCTAAAACTTCCCCAATACTTGACAACGCCTCAAACCCTTTTCCGATTTGGGGAAGGACTCCTAAAATCTGCACAACTGAACCTGTAATTGAGTCAAAATATCCCGTTAATAAGACGACATCTCCGACGGTAATTCCCCATTTTCCAGTATAGGCTAACCAAGCGGAGGCTAATAAGCAAACTAGGTTAAAAGATCGCAAACTCACCCAAGATGCAGCATTCGCTAAAGCGTTGATTAAATCGAGTTTAATACTGGCTTGTTTGAGGGTTTTTAAACGTTGTTCGGTGCGATAAATTTCCGCTTCTTCGGCACCATGAGCGCGAGTAATGGGAATCAGTTTCAGCATTTCAATTAAATAGGCTGAAGTGGTTTCCATCTGTTGACGAAAGACGGAGTTTCGAGAACGAATTGGCGTGCGAAAATATCGAATTAACGTAACAGCTACCGGAATGGTTCCCACGAAAAAAATCAAAAATCCAGGAGCGCGAATGGCGGTAATGATAATGGCAATTACAATCGTTAAAATGGATGAAGGGAGATACTGAAAAATCTGAGTTGTTAATAGGGCGACGGCTTCTACATCTCGCAGTAACTTGTTTTGAATCGCTCCTGAATTTCGTTGTTGATGAAAGCCAATTGAAAGATATTGCAGTTGACGAGTAATCGCCGATCTGAGGTTATATTCCATTGAATGAGTGGCGGTACTCAAGAAGCGAATATGAAGATAATGGGTGGGAGTATTTTGAAGAATTGAAAAGGCTAAAAAAGCTCCATTGAACCAGAGTTCTGATAAACTGTGAGTGCTTGGACTGGAGATAATATCAATAATATTGGCAATAATTAAGGGTCGAATCCATTCAGGACTGTGCTTAATCAGGTAAAATAGCATTGATAGCCCGATATAGCGTAGATCGTTTTGATAGAGGTAGAGTAAAGTTTTAAACGGGCGATCGCTACGATAGTCTGAAAAAAACTTATTCGGCAACGGTTGAGAAGATGCGGTAAAATCGTTCACGGGTACTCAAGTTTAGGATTAACGATGACTCTGTATTATTGTGACATTTTTAAAAAATTTTAACGGGTTTTCAGGCTGGTTGTTTATGAGTTGATCAACGCTATCCTTTTGTGATAAGATAAAGAGATAGAAATTAGAATAAGGCTTGTCGGCATTCTAATTGCTATTCGCCGCTTGACAGTCCCGTAACCACAAACCAATGGCTTGGGCGATCGCACTTTCGCTCGTTTCACCCGGAAGCGGATAAAATCCATATTGAGGGTAAGAACTCGACTTGGAAAACATCTTTTCTAACACCCAACCTGTCGGACTTCTTCGCAAAAATAACCAATGATATTGTTTGAATCTAATAATTTTATTGGGATAATGTTTTCGTTGCCAAGTTTGAAAATAAACCAGATAGGTTTCATCGGGATGATCTAAATTGACATTAAAAGGTAAAGCTTCAAGTTCATCTAACTGTGTAGCCAGTAAAATATAAATGTCTCGTTCTAATTGACGATTGGTACTCGCCCGTTGAATCACTCGATTGGTATAACTCGGTAAATCTGGTAACATTTTATCCAGTAACGCTTGTAAATCCGTCGGACAACTGGGTTGATTGACAGAATTCGGACGAATAATCGTTTTAGCAACCGTTAAAGCCTGAACTGAAAAATCGTTAACAGAATAGGTTATAATTAAGAAAATAGCAACAGTCAGAAAAAAGTAACGTTTAACTTTCTTGATTTTCTGAAGCTTAAAAAAATCTTGAATTGTTCTCAAAAAAGCAATCCTCCAGCTAGCCCGTTCGTAGTATATCTTTATCTGAGAATTGAGAATTAAGAATAAAAAAGCATCCGACTTTACAGACACGCTCTGAACATCTAGACTGACTCATCAATGCTATAGCAGTCGCAAAGTTGCAATTAGGACAGAACAATTCGTCAAACTAGAGTCTAGAAAGAGTTTGACTTCTGACTTCTGCTATAAATCCCCATTGGCGGAAATCCACCCATCCCAGGAGTTAAGCAGGAACCCAAGAAACGCTACAGTATTAGGTGAGGTCGGTTATCCGCTCTAGGTTAACCTGAAGTTAAAATAGAAAACTCTATGAAAAACGAGAAACGGCATTCACGAATTCAATCCATTTTGAAATCCTTAGTGGCTTTTGGGATAGTATTTACCTTGATCTTCTCTCAAGCCGATTTTGCACTCGCCGCCCGGAGTGGGGGACGCATTGGCGGAGGTTCCTTTAGAACACCTCGAACCTATGCTCCTGGCCCAACTCGAGCGCCCGGTGGCGGTTATGGTTATGGTGGTGGCTTTGGCTTCCCCTTCCTAATTCCCTTCTTTGGGTTTGGCGGCGGCTTTGGTGGATTATTTAGCATTTTCATCGTTATTGCGATCGCGAATTTCCTGGTTAGAAGCTTCCAGTCTGCTGCGGGGGGCGGCGAAGAAACAAGCTCTTACAGCCGTTCTGGAGTGTCTGTAGGGCGTGTACAGGTGGGTTTATTGGCGGAGGGTCGTAGCCTACAAGATGACCTCGATCGCATCGCTCAAGCGGCGGATACAGGCTCGGCACAAGGACGCGCCCAAGTGTTACAAGAAGCCACTTTAGCCCTGTTGCGTCACCCTGAATATTGGGCTTATGGGGCGGCTGAAACGACACAAACGGGAATGGAAGGGGCAGAGTCCAAGTTTAATCAGTGGGCGATCGCAGAACGCAGTAAGTTCACCGAAGAAACCCTGTCTAATTATAATAATCAGCTTTCCGGTATGACTGCACCTGCAATTTCATCCGGTGATACAGGTAACGGTGAAATTGTTCCCCAAGATCAAGCACCGGGAGAATATATCGTTGTCACCCTAGTTGTGGGAACATTAGGAAAGCTAGAATTACCAAAAGTGAATAGCGCTCAAGAATTGCGTCAAGCGATTAGTCGTTTGGGTTCTGTTGGCGGTGAACAACTGTTAGCGGTAGAAGTCTTATGGACTCCACAAGCGAAGGGAGATACACTCAGCACTGATGATATGTTGGCGAATTATCCCGATTTAGCACTCGTTTAATTCCTTGTTTAATTTAATCTACTAAAAAAACCCGGTTTCTTCAAGGAGCCGGGTTTTTGGTAAACCGGGTTTTTGGGAAACCGCTACTCACTAAGGTGTTTGACATTGGTAATGAATCCGTTTTAATTTTTAACGTTAGTCGGTTAAAAATATGTTGTTCGTAATCTTTGGGAAAATTTTAGCTGTCAACTTGTCTTTTCTGAGTGAACCTTTATTCAAGATTGGGAATAAACCCATCTCCAGTTTAGCCGTTGTCAACTTAACCGTTTCACTGATTTTTGCGCTTCTGATTTCTCGACTGTTCAAACAATTTCTCAAAACCAAAATCTTAACGAGATTAAAAATAGACGCCAGTAACCGAGAAATCATCTCAACAATTTTAGGTTATGGAGTTGGCGTTTTAGCCTGTATTTTAGCTTTACAAGTCAATGGAATTGATCTGGGTTCCTTAGCAATTTTAGCAGGCGGTTTAGGGATTGGGATTGGGTTTGGGTTACAAGATATTACGAAAAACTTTGTCAGTGGTTTAACGATTTTACTCGAACGTAAAGTTAAAGTCGGAGATTTTATCGAACTCGATGGAATGATTGGATATGTGAAAGAAATTTCCATTCGTTCCACTTTAATTGAAACCTTCGATCAATTTGATGTCGTTGTTCCCAATAGTCAATTGGTTGAAAAACGCTTAGTTAATATGAGTTTAGAAAGCTTCCGAGGACGCATCAAAATTCCAATTGGTGTCGCTTATGGGAGTGATCCGGTTCTGGTAACTGAAATTTTGTTAGACTGTGCGTACATGGAATCAACCGTTTTACATGATCCATCGCCAAAAGTTAAATTTATCGGATTTGGAGAAAATTCTTTAGACTTTGAACTTTGGGTTTATGTCAATCAAATTGATCAACAAGTTACCATTAAAAGTTCTATTTTTTACATTATAGAATATCAATTTCGTCAACATAAAATTTCGATTCCCTTCCCTCAACGAGATTTATGGGTCAAAAATTCAGAAACATTATCTCTACCTCAAAACCTTTCCACCCCTCCTCAATTATCTTCAGAAGAACCCCCTCAGCCGATCTTTTTAAAAGATATTTTAAAAAAGGTTTGTTATTTCAAAAACTGTAATGACTTCTATATTCGACAACTAATAGAACTCGGATATCGCAAACAGTTTCAAGCTTCAGAAGTGATCTTTCGAGAAGGAGAAACAGGGGAAGGATTTTATATTATCCTCTCAGGTTCTGTCGAAGCCTACCTAGAAAAAGTTGATCGACAAATTGATGTTCTCCGTACTAATAATTTTTTCGGGGAATTTTCTCTCATGTTAGGTATTCCTCAACCCGCCGGGATTCGAGCCTTAGAAGATACCTTGTTATTTGTCATTCCCAAACACAACTTTCAGACGTTTATCAAAGACAAACCCGATTTGGTCAATAGATTAGCAGAAGAACTCGCCAAACGTCAAGAAATTGTCGCCAATTGTCAGATTAAACTCAAAGAGTTAGGATTAATAGAAGAATCAGATCCTGATCAAAACCCAGTCGTTTGGATTCGGAAACGCATTCAAAAACTGTTTAATCCACACTAATAAAGACAAAAATCACCACAAAGACACGACAATTCTCTCTTGGTGTCTTTGTGTCTTTGTGGTTCTTCTTCTCTTCTGACTTGGGGCGCAAAAAATACACCCCTTCAAAATTTTACTCGGTTTTGGGTTGTTCTATTTTCTCAGCGTTCATCCGCCAACCCGGTTTCACAACTTGACGTTCCCGCGCAATAACTAAACAATCATCAGGAACATCTTCTGTAACCGTTGAACCCGCCGCAACAGTAACATCTTCCCCCAAAGTAATCGGTGCAACCAAAACAGTATTTGAACCTGTTTTTGTGCGATCGCCAATATGGGTTTGATGCTTATTTACCCCATCATAATTTGCGGTAATTGTTCCTGCGCCTATATTAACTTTATTGCCAACGGTGGCATCTCCCAGATAAGATAAATGAGAGACATTTGTGCGATCGCCAAGTTGGGTTTTCTTCAGTTCCACAAAATTACCAATGCGGCAATTTTCCCCAACGTTTGCATGACCTCGCAAATGAGAATAAGGGCCGATTCGAGTCCCATCTGCAACCACACTATCGGACACCACCGAAAACAAAACCGTTACATTTTTGCCAATTTGACTATTTTCAATTAAACTCCCTGGCCCAATTCTACTCCCCGTTTTAATCGTCGTATTTCCGCGTAGATGAGTTTGAGGTTCGATCACAACATCCGGTTCTAATTGTACAGTATCATCAATCGTAATACTCGCCGGATCAAGCAACGTTACACCCGATGCCATCCATTCATCTTTCACCCATTCTTGCAAGACTTGATAAGCCGTTGCGAGATTTTTTCGGTTATTAATTCCGAGAATTTCCCGAAAATCTTCCACATCTACCGCCATCACAGGGTTGAGGAAAAAAACGGCATCCGTGAGGTAATATTCTTTTTGCTCATTATTAGAGGTAAGCTGGGGAAGAACTTTTTCAAGTTGCGGCCAATTAAAACAATAAATCCCGGCATTAATCCGGTGATTTTTGCGTTGAGCATCCGTACAGTCTCGTTCCTCTACAATTTGATTCACGATATTTTGACTATCACAAAATACTCGTCCGTAACCTTTCGGGTGTGGTAAATGAGCGGTTAAAATTGTCGCTGCATTTCCATTTTGTTTGTGAATTTTCAGCAATTCTTCTAAGGTGTGAGGACGCAACAACGGAACATCCCCATTTAACACCAACAAATCACCCGAAAACCCTTTTAAATGCGGAAGTAACTGTTGAACAGCATGACCCGTTCCCAATTGTTCCTGTTGTTCGATAAACTCAAGAGGACAATCAGAAAACCAGTCCTCAGCACTTTGGCTTTCTCGTAAAGATTCTTGAACTAAATCGCCTCGATAACCAACAATAACAAGTCGTCGGTTCGGTTTAACTCCTACACAACTATCGAGAACTCGCTGAACTAGACTGCGATCGCCCAGTTGGTGTAAAACCTTGGGGAGATCAGATTTCATGCGGGTTCCCCGTCCGGCCGCTAAAATTGCTACTGCTACCATTAAAAAAAATTTGCGGTTTCAGTGTTCAAGTGGTTGACCTAATTACTTTAGGTCTTTAAACTATGATTTCATAAGATCAGCTAACTATTCATACTATTTAACAGAACTCAGGACGAGGGAAGTTCAGAAGTTGGGTTTGTTGTTGCGCTGTCTGAAGTCACAGGGGGCGGGTTTATCTAGGTTGTTTCTGGGAAAATATAGGTTTATTCGGAACCCGCCCGTACACGATGGCGTTTTTTCCATTGCCCCAAAAACCCGGTAACTCTTACGAAACCGGGTTTTTATTCCCCAATAGTTCCCCTGTCTGAAAGAGGGGGCGGGTTTATCTAGGTTGTTTCTGGGAAAATGTAGGTTTATTCGGAACCCGCCCGTACACGATGGCGTTTTTTCCATTGAGAGGTCGGTTCTAACGAGGAGGACTGTTGTTCTTGGTAACGGCGTTGTATAATACTCTCAGCGTTATCGTTTAACTCGGGATCTCGATAGGGAACAGCAGCGCGAGTTTGCAGATGTTCGAGTTCAGACGTTGATAACGGGGGTAACGCAGCAGCAGAGAACCCCGCAACAGTTCCCGGTGTGCGTCGTCCAACAGGAGAGGTTGAACCAATTGTTAATCCTGCGGCCAGTAACGCGCTTCTAACCGTAGCCGAACAGGAATAGGTAGCGAGTTTACCATCCGGTTTGAGACAGTGCGCTACAAGGCTTAAAAACTCGACTGTCCATAGTTGTGGACAAACCGGAGGCGAAAACGGATCGAGAAAAATAGCATCCGCTTTGAACCCTGAAGCACGAACTTGTTGTAGGGTCATTCGAGCATCTCCCAGTAACAGTTTAGCTTGCAGGCGATCGCTATTCAAAGAATGAGTTGTTGAAAATTGCGCTAATAATTCTACAATTTCAGCCGGATAACTCTCAAGAACCTGATGAGCGATCGCGCTTTTCGGAACGGTTTCATCGAGTTCTAGGGCAATTAATTCGATGTAACAATCGGGGTTAACCTCCCAAATTGCTGTTAATGCCGCAGCACTATTATAACCCAAACCATAGCAAATATCAAGTAAAAATAACGGAGAATGTTGAGCGCGTTGACGAAGATTTAACGGTTCAACAAATTTCAGTTCAGCCTCTTGTTTCGCCCCAAACTGACTATGAAAACACTCTCCAAATTCTGTCGAATAGAAGGTGTAAGAACCGTCTGCGGTGGGTTGCGGTGTGAATTGTTCTTGTTTCTCCATCAATCAACAATTTTGTAGGGGCGGGTTCCCCATTAATCTATATTTTCCCACAGATAACCGATATAAACCGTCCTCAACAATTACCAGATATTTGTAGGGGCGGGTTCCGAACCAATCTATGTCTTCCCACAGATAACCTATATAAACCCGCCCCCCTACATTAATCTATATTTTCCCATAGACAACCGATATAAACCCGCCCCCCTACATCAATGTCTATTTTCCCACAGACAACCGATATAAACCCGCCCTTAACAGTTACCAGTGTTGTAGGGGCGGGTTCCCCGTTGGTACAAGCCAAAAACCCGCTTTCTCAAAGAAACCGGGTTTTTTAGTCTCTACGGGTTCCCAGTTGCCAGGGATTAAAATCCCCGTCTAAAAAGTAAAGTCCTCTCAAGAGGACTATATCCTAATCTGGTTTAATTTATGATTGGGGGGCGGGTTTATTGAACTTATTTCTGAGAAACATAAATCTATTGAGAACCCGCCCCTACAGATCAACCCGTTGGGGTAGTCGGG
>NZ_LATL02000057.1 GCF_000972705.2 Limnoraphis robusta CS-951
ATAATTCATTGTACGTTTTTCAAAGTTTTGGTTAATTTGATCTTCAGTTTAAATAGTAAAAAAGGAGCAATTGAATTATGAAGTGTATTAACTGTAATACTAACAATACATACCGAGAAAGAACGACCAGTGGATTGAGTCGCTGTAAGAAATGCCGTCATCAATTTGTGTTTGACTACCGGAGACATAGTAAATGTCCTCAAAAATTAACCGATACCTTTTTCTTGAATGCTATAGATCGAATTTCTGCAAATAAAACGCTTTACTTTACAGCCAAACACTTTAAGTATTTTTTATCCAGAAAATTAGCACAATCACCTTTTGTTGGCGGGATTCAACCTCAACCAACTGTCAAACATATCAAGGTATTTATGATAGAAGATGTCAACTCCTTTCTTGCTCAAAAGAATGCGATTGGGGTTTATCTTGGGTTAAATCTTCTAGCTGAAGTCATCTTATGGACTGTTTTCAAAAAACTGACCTTGATTTCTATCTTTACCAATTACTGGACAATAGGTAGTTTTTGGCTAGTATTTTTAATCAGCAACGCAATTATACTCCCCATATTTCATTCAGATTTCCTAAACACACCAAAAGAACATCGATATCATCGCCAGCTTCGCAAGAAAAGAACAGTATTTTTTAGCAATTTAACCATTTTAACGATAGGAACTTTGATGATGCGTGGATATTTGTATTATCAAGATCCTATTTATAATCTGTTGTTAAGTTTTGAAGAAAAAAGTATTTTTCCTTGGATTATAATATCATTACTGGCAGCACCTTTATTGTTAGCTCGAACAATGCTAACCAATTTTTCAGTATACTTAGCGGATCTCAAAGAAGGTAAACGGGGTGAAGTTCGCACTACTCGTCAAATCAATAATTATGAAAATACTGCTGTTCAAAACTATTTTGATATCTGGATACAAGAATGGGAAAGAATTAATGGTAAAATAGTTAAATTACTTCCTCCTCCCGAATACAAAATAGAAGTCAGTATTAACTCAGATGTTAGCACTTATAGCTTTGATCGATTAATTGTTTGTGAGAGTGCTGATATTGCTCAATTTTTAATTGCTAACAACTTTCACTTTGAAAAAAATTGTGCGATTCTCAGTATTGATGGCTATCCTCAAAATATTTTTAATACTGTGATGCAAATGCTACGCCGCAACCCGAATTTATGGGTTTATGCAGTGCATGATTGTACTCCTAAAGGAGTAAGTATCGTACATCAATTACGAACCAGCGATCAATGGTTTAGAGATAGTAATGTTACGATGATTGATATCGGAATATTACCTCGTCAAATTCTAGCAGTTAAAGGTAAAAGTATTTGGGTAAAAATGACCGAAAAATCAGCACAACAAGCTGAACAATTACCATTAGAAATTCAGCAAAGTTTAGGAGAAGATGAATTAAAATGGCTAACAGAGGTAAATTTTGTCGAGTTAGAATCTATTCATCCTCAAAAATTGATTCACATTCTCAGTCAAAGTCTGGCTAACCAAGCATTGAATTTTGATGCTCCGAGTTTAAGAGAAACAGATGATTCGATTTTAGAAGAAACAGATTATTCCCTTTCAGAAGAAACAGATCGGAAAAACAACATCCGCTATCAATCCTCTGATACATTTGGTTAAGCCTATTATTTTTTATGAACCTGTAACCACATCTCCAAACTTGCCAGTAACCACAATTTAACCCCGTATCTTCCCCAAGTATCTCCTCGATAATTCAACCAATCCTTAATCATAGACTGATTCAAGTAAGGTGAAATTAGACTCTTTTTATTTAACAGCAAACTTTTCGCTTCTTTTTGCCAATATTTCCGAAACCCTAGCTGTACAGGAACCATCATTCCACTTTTTGGACGATGAATAATTGCATCGGGTAAAAGATCTTTCACAGCTTGTTTTAAAACGGCTTTTTCTTCAACTCCTGAGAGTTTATATTCTGGGGGAATCTGCATACTCAAGTCTACAATACGCTGATCAAATAAAGGAGATCTCCCTTGTAAGTTTAAGGAGGAAGTTAAATTATTCACTTTGGTTAAAATTTGATCGGCTCCCTTAAACTTAATATTTAAAGCCATTAATCGATTTAAGTAACTTACATTTGAGTTCAAATCTTCATAAAAAACTGAATTTTCTGCCTGAATAGCTGTATAAATTTCTGGTTTCAAGAGTTGTGGTAAATCCTCCGAACATTTTTTAAAAGAACTTAAATAGGCTGTTAGAGAATCTTGTTTTGTGACAGAACCATATAAAGAATTAATCAACATCGGTTGATTTTTTGGCCCTCCAAAACAAGGATCTCCTCCCTCACCATTGAGGATAACCTGTACATCTTTTGAGGCTAATTGTCCTAATAATAAATTGGGAACGGTTAAAGGATCGCCAATGGGATCATCTAGATAAAACATGGCTTCAGGAAGATATTCCCACATCTGAGAAAATGTGATTTCTAAAATGTGATGATTGGTTTGACAATGTTCGGCAACCATCGATGAAAATTCTAACTCATTGGGAGATTCTGAACCAAAATGAATCGAGTAAGTATGAACGGTTTGATTATGCAATTTTGCTGCTAAAGCCGTAATACAACTCGAATCTAAACCTCCTGATAAAAACACCCCAACAGCTTGATTTTGAGGTAAATAGTCTTGGACAACTTGATTAAGAAGAACACGCAAAGATTCTCCATGCCAAGCTAGAGATTCATCGGAGGCGGTAATATCTTCTTGTAGTTGCCAATAACTATATTGATTCTCCGATGGAAATTGGATCGCTGTTGCTGGACGAACTTCTTGAATATCTTGCCAAAGGGTTCTTTTACCGGGAACAAATGCACAACATAAATAATCCCGCAAAGCCACTAAATCTAAGTCTGATGAACGATAGGGAGAAAGAGTTTTTAATTGGGGAGAAATCCAACGAACTGAACCTGTATTTGTATAATAAAGAGTTCGAGAACCAACGCGATCGCGGATGATCCAGAGGGTTTGTTTTTGTCTATCCCAAACGACAAAGGCATACATTCCCACTAAAAAAGGCAAGCATTCCCATCCCCATTTTGTCCAGAGTTCAGCTACTAATTGTTGATCATTTCCTAAAAATTTTTGTGCAGATACTCCTAATTTGTGGTATAATTCAGCTTGATTCGTTAACCAAAGATCCCCGACAATCACAAATTGTTCGCTAGAACTAATTGCCAAGAGTTCTGAATGGGGTAAAGAAATAACGGCAAACTGTTCATCTTGCCAAATGGCATCTGTTGACGGTGTATTTAATCTTCCCCATGCCACACACCAACTGGCAATGAATACATGAGGTAAAAGATGATTTTTGGTTTTTTTAAACGCTTTAAAGATCATTGTTAAGTTTTAATCGCTAAACAGATTAAGATAGATAAAACAACACAAAAACAGCCAAAATGAATTTAGTTCAGTCTTCGGTTCAAAATGTTTTGACTGCCCGTGCGCGTTTGGGAGAAGGCCCCGTCTGGGACGCGGATCAGCAAAAACTTTATTGGGTTGATATCTATAATTATCGGGTTCATCAGTTTGATCCGACAACGGGGAAGGATCGTTATTTTGATGTGGGGGATCTGGTCAGCGCTATTGCGATCGCTAAACCGGATCAATTATTATTAGCCCTACGCGATCGCTTGGCATTTCTCGACCTAAAAACCGAGAAGATTGAAACCCTAAAATCCGTCAAATTTTCCCATCCTGACACCCGTTTTAATGATGGCAAATGTGACCCCCAAGGACGATTTTGGATCGGTTCTATTAGCCAAGTCCCCGGAGAAGCCGCCCTGTATCGCTATGATCCTGATGGTTCCCTAAATCTGATGGAAACGGGGTTAACCAATTCTAACGGCTTGGGTTGGAGTCCAGACGGACAAACGTTTTACTTGACGGACTCTGCCAAACGGACTCTTTATGCTTACCCGTTTGACGGGAAAACCGGAACAATTAGCGATCGCCGCGTTTTTGTTAACCTGGAAGATGAAAACGTAGAACCCGATGGACTCACCATCGACACCGCAGGGAATATTTGGTCAGCTTTGTGGGATGGTTGGGCGGTGGTGTGTTTTAACCCCAATGGCGAGGAAATTTTGCGGGTTGAGATGCCTGTACAGCGTCCAACTTGCCCAACCTTTGGCGGCCCCCATTTAACCGATCTTTACATCACCTCGGCCTCAGTAGGGCTAAATCAGAAAGAAATTCAACAAGGCTTCTACGCCGGGGATTTATTTTGTGTTTCAACGACTGTACACGGAATGCCCAGCTATTCGTTTAAATCAGGAGTTTAGTGATGGGATAATTACTGATGGACAGTCGGATTACTATCGCTGAGGATTTCCGGAACAGAATTTTTTGAGGAGTCAGAAAAACCATGCTCGACACAGAGACAAAAAGAGAGTTTGAAAACGGATATCTATTAAAAAAATGGGTTTTAAGAGAAATTAACCTATGCTTCCCAAAATTATCTTATCTGTTTCCAAAATCTTTGTGTCTTTGTGCCTTAGTGGTGATTTTTTGATATTAATATATGAACGTTCCAGACTCCCAGACCTTCCGGGTTCCCTAAATTATCCACCTTCTTCTTCTTCTTCTTTCAGTCGTTTGAGTTCTTCTTTATCGATGTCGGGAAGTTTGTAAATGACACCGACAAAATACCAATAATAAACGGCAACGGGATCAACATCAAGGGGATAATAATAAGTGTTGTAACTCATGATTAATACAAACACCCAAAACGAGGCACCAAAGCTGCGGATATTTTTCTCTTTGAGGGAACGATAGGTTTTAAAGGTCGTGACAGTGAGGGTCGTTACTAATCCTAAAAAGGCTATTGTTCCGATAGGCCCAATTTCATAAATCAGTTTAGGATAATAGGTTTCAACCAGCTTGGTGTTGCCAAAAATTCGGGTGGAATTTGTAGCCCGTCCTATGCCTTTTCCAAAAATTCCTTGTTGTCCGCCTGTAGTATGTTCAAACTGTTCAGCGATAAAAGCAGTTGGGGGGGAGGCATTCCAGCGAGAGACAAAACTATCGATCCGTTCTTGAATAATTTGCGGGTTAGCAATGACAGCAATTCCTAAGACTAAACCGAGTCCTGCTGCAATGGGAAGAAAACGTTTTAAGTTGGTGACTTGACCTGTTAAAACGAGAAGAATTACTGTTACTAAAGGAACTAAAGCGAGGGCAATTCGTTGACCGGAAATTGCGGAGTTAACAAATACTAATGCCATCCCCCCTAAACCCACCATCCGCCACAAGGGAGAAGGATCGCTAAAGGCGGTTGCAAAGGTAAAAAAGGCGTTAGAAATGAGGAACCAAGCCCACTGCCAAGGGGCAACAAAAGTACCCGGTAAACGGATCATATTTTGTGAGGGACTAAACACTAATGAACCGCCGACTAAACATTTCGCCTCAAGGGTTGCTTTAAATAAATCATCCCCGCTTAAATGGTCTGTCCCTTTACAACGCCCGGAAACCAAAAATTGATACTGCACGACACCTAAAACACAACAAATAATCGCTAAAACCAAGGTCATTCGGGTGAGAAAGAGTAAGTCTTTTTTGTCTTTTATTTGATAGTAAGCACAGGGAATTAAGGGTACATATCCTAGAAAAACTTTGAGTCCGAGAAGTCCCATTAAAATGGGTTTATCTCCAGGGGAGGGCGGATCAAGTTGTTGTAAACCGTTGACTAATAGGAGTGTAAGTAGACAAAACCCTAATAAAATGTAGAGAGGGGTTTTTATAGCTTTGTGAACGAGAAAGGGCTGGTGTTGACGTTTTAATTTTTGCGTCAGTGCATAAAGAGCGGGAAAATAAAAGCCGTCTTTTGCCAGTTGAAAGAGGGCATTTCCACCCCCGATCCAGTAGGTGATAGTTCCCGAAAACGGCATATAGATCAGGAATGCCCACAGTCCTTGCATGGGGTATTGATAGGACAGTGCTAAAACTAAGATACCGCCCCCGCCTGCGATCGCGAGTTTTTCATCTTTGACAAAAAACAAAGCAACGCCAACCAATACAGCTAAAACCCCAACGGAGGAAACTAAGGAAATTAGTTTTTTAATCTCTTTGGCGGTTTTCTGTTTGCGAATTTTTAGTTCTTTTCTACTGATAGCGGGTTTAGCCCCGGCTTTTTTGTTCTTGTTTTTTTTACGTTTAGATTTCAGTTTGACAGCCATAACTTTGCTGACCCTAGCCTATAAAAAAGAGGAATATAGCAGAAATCAGGAGACAGGAGACAGGAGACAGAATTGAAACCTTTATCAGAAAAGGATTTGACAGAAAAACCGTGTCCTAATCAACTCTTTCTCTGCTATAGTGCTGATATTAATTGAATTAAAATTTCAACCCAACTGATGCTTTAATGATTTTGAACGCGCAATCCCTGATGTTAAAATTTAGCCCTAAGCAGCCATTATAGCAACCGAGACAAAAAACCCCTAGTTCCTCAAAGAAACCGGGGTTTTAGGAATGATGCGATCGCTTTCAATGACCTGATGAAAAAATATGAATTTTAAAGTAATGTGAGTGGGTTAGACAGCTAGATGTTGCTGAACGACGGAAACCAAGCGATCGGCCCAAAGATTAGCGAGTTCATTGCGGATGGCTTCAACCATGACGCGAATGACAGGTTCAGTCCCAGACGCCCGCACTAATATTCGTCCCTCGTGACCCATTGCGGCTTCGGCTTCTTGAATAGCATTGATCACGGGTTCACACTGTTCCCAGTTGCGACGACGGTTAACATCTTCGACCCGAATATTTCGCAGCAGTTGGGGATAGGTTTGGAAACTTTGGTCTACCAATGTAGTCAGGGTGACTCCTGAACGCTTGACTAATGCGGCAATGTGCAGAGCGGTTAATAAACCATCTCCGGTAACACCATAATGATGGCAGAGAATGTGACCGGATTGTTCACCGCCTAACATGGCGCCAGTACGTTTCATTTCAGCGTGAACGTGTTGATCGCCAACCGCAGTTCGAGTTAGCTGACCGCCTTGTTGTTTCCAAGCCCGTTCAAAGCCTAAGTTAGCCATGACGGTGGAAATAATCAAATTTTCGGGAAGTTGTCCGGCTTGGCTGAGTGTTTGGCCCCAGAAATAGAGAATGTAGTCCCCATCAACCGCTCGACCCTGACTATCAACGGCTAACACTCGGTCTGCATCGCCATCAAAGGCAAAACCCATATCGGCTTTTGTTTCTAAAACGGCTTGTTGTAGGCGTCCGAGGTGGGTTGAACCGCAGTTAACGTTAATCTGATGACCGTCGGGTTGGTCATGGAGACAAATCACTTCGGCCCCCATTTGGCGAAAAACTTTCGGTGCGAGATGAACGGCGGCACCCCAAGCCAAATCTAAAACAATTCGCATTCCTTCTAGGTTTAAAGTCGGAAGCAGGGGACGATGTAAAGATTGGGCGTAGTCCTCGACCAATTCGCAGCGATGGTGGTGTTGTCCACAGTTGCCGAAACTGACGGGAAAATCGGCTTGTCCTCGCAGAGCGGCTTCTATTTGCTGTTGTAGGGCCTTGGAGAGTTTCGTGCCGTCTGAACCAAAAAATTTAATTCCGTTGTCTTCTGGAGGGTTGTGACTGGCGGAAATCATCACGCCACCGACGGCTTCGTTGGTACTGGTGAGATAAGCAACGCCTGGAGTCGGACATAAGCCCAAATACCAAACCTCAAGTCCGGCAGCAGTTAGACCTGCGGATAAGGCCATTGCTAACATATTGCCGGAGTTTCTGGTATCCTGACCGAGAAGTACCGGGCCTGAATTATGGGTTTGTTGGCGGAGAACTTGTCCTGCCCAGAAACCGACTTGTAAAGCCAGGGGAGCGCTGAGAAGTTCGCCGACTCGTCCTCGAATCCCATCGGTGCCGAATAGGGGTGTAGACGGGAGTTCGGTGATACTTCCAAAAAAGCTAACGGGAGAATGTCTCATAGATTGTGTTGGGTTAACGGGCTGATGTCGTCCTCCATCTTGAGTTCGGGCGGATGCTGCGACCATAAACGTTCACTCCTCAAGTTACTCACACATTCATTGTGGAGGATACCATGTCCGGAAGTGAGGTCAACACTAAATGGATTTTTTTAGGGGGGTAGGGTGAAGGTGTTGTGCAAGGATGGTGGATTGATCAAGCTTCTCTCTATTGTATCGGCAACTGCGTCAATTTATTCGGTTTGCTATCCAAGAGATAAAATAAAAATTGATCGTGAATGCTCGTCTGAGTGGGGGTTAACTTTTACCCAAATTTAATAGGGAGTCCGGCTCGATGCTGTTGTTTTTCAGGGTTGCAGTTCCGCATTGATTGAACTCAGTCTCAACCGTTATCGCTTCTGTTTAATGATCGTTTTTAATCCAGGTTAAAATAATGAATTATCAACCCGATTTTAGCTCGCTGTCACGACCCGAAAAACAGTTGTGGAAGTTTCCCTACCGGATTTATTCTTTCTTGTTTGTGGCTTTAATGGTTAGCTGTGGTATTTTAGCTTATTCTCCGGTTTTAGATAACTTTTTTCTCTCGGATGATTTTGTGTTAATTGCTCTGTTTTCTAAGTTAGGTGCTTGGGGGTTGTGGGTGAATCAACAACATGGTCAGTCTTTATTTTTTAGACCCGTTTTGAGTTTAATTAGTTTTCTGGATTATCAACTCTGGGGGTTGAATCCTTTGGGTTATCATCTGACGAACTTATTCTTTCATTTGATGAATAGTTTAGCGGTGGGCTGGATTGCCTTTTTTTTAGCTAAGTATCTAAAATTTGAACGAATTTATCAGAACTTTTTACCCTATTTAGCGGCGTTTATTTTTCTATTGCTTCCCTGTCATACTGAAGTGGTTTCTTGGATTTCCGCTCGAACCGATGGGGTTGCGACCTTTTTTGGTTTATTTTCATTTGCTCTTTATCTCGCTTATAAATGTTATTTCAAGCCTCGATTTTTGATGATTTCTTCTGTCTTTTTTTTAGCGGCTTTATTGTCAAAAGAATCGGTCGTAACTTATCCGGGCTTAATTATATTATTTGAGTTTTATGAATATTTTATCCAACAAAATTATCGCAATAGTTTGGCGGCTCGTTTTTCAATTTGTTCACTCTATATTTGGACTTTAATTATTTATTTTGGAACTCGATTTATTAAACTGGGTGAATTGGTGGGTGGATATGGGGAAGATGTTCACTTGAGTTTTGATCTTTATCGAATTGTCCAAAATCTTGTCATTTATCCGACGCGAGTTTTTCTAGATCCCCGACTCGAATCAAATTTTCAATTCTGGTTATTTGCTTTTCTAGGTTTAGTTTTATTATTTTTAGGGTGTCTGGGGGTTTGCTGGCGATGTCGCCCAAAGTTTTCTGAGGTTCCCGCTCTTTTAGTGTTTTTGATTGCTGCTTTTCTAACGGTTGTTTTACCTGCAATTAATGTTTCTGTGTCTACGGTTGATACTCAAGGAGAACGATATTTATATTTTGCTTCAGGATTTGCGGCGATTTTTATGGCGATTATTCTGACTGTTATTTTGCAAAATATAGCTTTGATTATAATCGTTTCAACGGTAATATTAATGTTTTGGGGTACATCGGTTTATGATCTCAATCAAAACTGGAATACTGCGGCTGAAATTTCCAAAAATATTTTAGTCAGTTTACAGCAAATACCTAAAGATCGGGTGATTATTAATAGTTTACCTGATAATTATCGTGGAGCTTATATTTATAGAACAGGACTGATTCAAGGTCTTTATCTATTTGATGAGAGTAACAAGTTTCAGATTAAGTTCAACCGCACAAAAATTAATCCTGCTTTTGAAAATGTCAATTTCTCAACAGATAATATTCAGATTGTGATGAATCATAGTTTAGTTGAACCGAGTGATAGTATATTGATGAGTAATCCAGAAACGGGTGTTTATCAATTTAAACTGTCTAACCCGCAAGCCTCATTCTATGCTTGGAAGAAAAATGATTTAGAAACAGAAGATTACCAAGTCACAAATTTAGACTATCATCAATATGAACTGCGGTTTCTAGATTTAACCAGAGCCAAAGATTTGGTGTTTTATTCATCAGGTAAATTAGTTGACCAACTTTGACCCCAGTCTTCATCAACTTGATGATATTATCGAACTCGGTTTTCCCGCCTTGACTAAATTTCATCTCAATTTCTCGGGTTCCACCACAATTAGAACGAATGAGGTATCATTATGACAATTTGACGTAACTCAGTTTGGTGTGATGGAGCCGATTTATATTTTAGGTGCGGGGCCTGCGGGACTTGCGGCAGCTTATCTCTTGACCCAGCAAGGTCAACGAGTCGTTGTAATTGAGCGAGACTCTCAAGTGGGCGGACTAGCGAAAAGCTTTGAATATAAAGGATTTATTCTTGACTATGGGCCACATCGATTTTATACCAAATTGGCTCCGGTTTTGAAGCTTTGGAATCAGGTTTTAAAAGAGGAACAAGTCACCGTTAATCGCCTGACTCGCATTTATTACGGTGGTAAATATTTCAGTTATCCTCTCAAAGCAAAACAGGTTTTATTCGCCCTCGGTTGGTTAGAAAATCTGCGAATTATTATTTCTTATTTCGCCGCTCGTTTGTTTCCGAAACGCAACCCGAATAACTTTGCAGAATGGGTAACAGATCAGTTTGGACGGCGACTGTTTGAGATTTTCTTCCAAGGATATACCGAGAAAATTTGGGGAATTCCTTGTGAGGATATTAGTGCAGATTGGGCGGCTCAACGGATTAAAGGGTTATCACTATTTAAAGCGGCTCGTCAGGCAATTTTTGGCAATGATGGTAAAGTTAAAACCCTGATTGAACAGTTTCAATTTCCCCGTTTAGGTTCGGGTCAACTTTATGAAAAAATCGTTGATTATCTCCAGGAAAATCATCAAATCGTTTTATTAAATACTGAAGTCGTTCGAGTTCATCACGATAACTTTAAAGTGACTCACGTTACTCTAAAAAATCGTCACACTCAAGAACATAAAACCGTTCCTTGTCGCAGTATTATTTCTTCAATTCCGATCACTCACTTGATGCAGCAAATAGAATCCCCTCCCCCTTTACAAGTGATCAATGCTGCCAAATCTCTCAAGTTCCGCAATACAATTTTAGTCTATTTGATGGTAGAATCCGGTGATTTATTCCCCGATAATTGGCTCTATATCAATGACCCCAAAGTTCAGTTAGGACGAGTCACTAACTTTGCTAACTGGTCGCCTAGTATGCTCCCCAACTCTCAGCAAACGCCGCTTTGTTGTGAATATTGGTGCAATTTTGAGGATGATTTATGGCAATGTCCAGAAGATGAACTGCGGATAAAAGCTGAACAAGAACTGCGACAAGTTGGACTCTTAAAACAGGAAAAAGTTGTTGAGGGGTTTGTGATTCGTTTACCGCGAACTTATCCGGTTTATGCAGGAAATTACAAAGAGGCTTTAGAGGAAATTAAAGCTTATCTTCAGTCTTTCCAAAATCTGCAAGTGATTGGTCGTTATGGAGCGTTTAAATACAACAACCAAGACCATAGTTTATTAATGGGAATTCTCGCGGCAGAAAATATTATGACACCGAATAAACATGATCTTTGGGCGGTGAATAGCGATAGTGAATACGTGGAAGAAGCGGACGCAGACGCCACAACAACCGTCGCTAAAAAAGTTCATTCTCCTCGAAAATTACCTCAGTTACTTCAACAATTCGGAGGCTATCTATTTACAGGAGGAACTGCAACTGTAGTTGATGTTTTAGTATTTTCGATTTTAACTCAAGCAGGTTTGTGGTATGTTTATGCTTTAGTAATGAGTTGGTTTTTTGGCTTGAGTACCAACTTTTGGTTAAGTCGTCGTTTTGTCTTTGGAATTTATTGGAATAATTGGTGGCTTCAATACACGGTTTTTGCTTCCGTTGCGTTGAATAGTTTGTTAGCAAATTTAGGACTGTTACAACTGTTAATCAATGAAGCTGATTTCCATCCAACTCTCGCTCGTTTAGTCAGTTCGGCTTGTGTAGCGATGATTAGTTTTACAGGTCACAAACTGTATTCTTTTTCTCAACCTCATTCCCCTTCTAAACTCTCAGAACTTGAGTCTTAACCTGTAACTTTAACTGTAATGTTTGACCGTAAAAATGACTCTAAACCTCCTTTAGCCTGGGTAGTTTGTATTACGCTAGTCAGTTGGATCGTTTTGGTTCCGATTGTGAATTCCATTCAGATTCCATTAGGAAATAAAACCGAAGTTATCTCACTGGCTTACCTAGAAAATATTAGCCCTTATACAGACTATTTGAAATATTTGATTCTATTGCTGGTTCCGCCGATGATAGCGGTTCTCGCTTTAAGGATAAAGGGGAAAACAATTGAGTCATTTTTTCAGGGTATTTTATCCATTGCCAAAAATAGACGAGTTTGGGTGATTGCAACAGGACTACTGTTAACGGCTTGGGTGATTAATATTCCCTTTGATCAGTTTAAAGTCAAAGAAACCTTAATTGATTCTTTTCACGAAGGAGAATATTTAGGGTTTCTTCCCAACTTTATGCAGTTAGAAAAGCCTTTTGTTAACACGGTTTTAATTCATGGTTGGGGAATGGATGTTTTACCGACTTGGTTAGCCACTCAGTTTATTTTTAATAACAATGGTATTGCTCTCACTCGCTTATTTGCTAATCTAGAGAATGTCATTACCAGTTTGGGATATTTCTGGATTTTTTGGGAACTCACCGCAGTCGCGAAACTGAAAAAATCCCGTTTACCCCTCTTTTTAGCTTCTTGTTTGTTATTTTGTATTCTTGATGGCATTTTCTTTAAATATGATGGGCGACGCGGAACTTTTTTCATTCTTCAGTTGGCTTTAACACTGCGATTTTTTAGAGTTATTGACATTCAGCCTAAACAGGCGCAAATTTTAGGATTTGTTTTAGGTGCATCAATTCCAGCGAGTTTTTTATATGTTTATGATCGCGCTATTTATTTTGTAGCGGTTTATCTTTTTAGTTTGGGTTTGAGCTTATTTTTAGAGAAAAAAACGGCTATAACTTTGTTTTTTAGTTCGGGAGTGGGTGCGATTTCTTCTCTAATCTTAATGACAGCATTGTTAGGTATTGAACAAATTAACGCTATCATTTCACAGGTTCTTTACTGGGGAAAATATGGTCGATACATTTCTTTTATTCCGTTACCTCCGATAGAGATGACGTTCATCTCACAAAACTTTTGGTTAGCAATGTTAATTCAAGCTTTGGTTATCGTTTATTTATGGCTTGATTTAATAACCGAAAACCTCAAATTTCGCCTGTTTGTTCAGAAAAATTTTTGGATTCTTTTATTACTGTCTGCGTCTGTTGTTTATATGAGAATTACTCTTGATCGCAGTGATTTAGGTCATGCTTATCAGGGCGCAATTCCGACTGTATTTTTATTAGCTTATTTAATCTATATTGGCTATCGTCAATACTTACAACCTCAGTTAGATGAACTTAAGCTCAATTCTATTCATCAAATTATAATTATAATTATCATATTAGGTTTAATTTCTTCGGAACCGGGATTTAATTTCAAGACTGCTGTTAATAAAACTGTTAAGTTACCGAGTCGATTAGCTTTTTCTGATGAACAAATTCTTCAGCCTGATTATCTCGAAGCTTTAACGGTAATGCAGCCTGAAATTCAGCAACAATCGTGTTTTTATACCTTAACGTCAGAGGGATTATGGTATTATTTATTTGATAAACCCTCTTGTTCAAAATATGGATATACTCTCTATTCAAAACCGATTGAAGCTCAAAAAGAAGTGATTCAAGAGTTAGAAGAAACTCAACCGGATATTATCTTGCTCACCAATGCGATGTGGTATCAAAATCCTTGGGATGGCGTGTTAAAATCAGATTCTTCTGCTCTGATTTATCAGAATATTTTACAAAAATATCGACCTGATAAACTCATTCAATCTCATTGGTTTTGGAAACGGAGTGATCGCCCTTTGACTTTGATTCAAACAAATCCTAACATTAACACCCTAAATGGATTTGTAGAAGTCATACCCAATGAAGTGATTTCTAGAAATGATGTTGTAGAATTGAGTGGATGGGCGGTTTTACCTGAAAAGCAAAAACCCGCAGATGCAGTTTATCTCAGTTATGGTGATCAAAATCAGTTAATTGCTGTGGGAAAAGTGAATCAAAATCGCTCAGATGTGGCTAAAGTTTTGTCTGTTATTAACTATAGTAACTCGGGTTGGTTGATTCGAGTTCCGATAACAGCTTTACCTTTAGGAAATACGGTGTTAAAAGTTTGGGCTTATGATGCAGAAACTGATAAATTAACACAAATTGGCTCAGAAATTCCGGTAGAAGTCACTCGATAGTTAAAAAACCCAGTTTCGAGAAAGTTACCGGGTTTTTGAGGGTGTTTAAAGATAATATTCAAGAATTTGAGCTGTTTTTTTCCCGGTTTTCTCCCATCGAAATTCCTTTGATCTTGCTAATCCTAAATTCCGAAGATGCGATCGCATTTGACTATCATTGGCTAAAGTTTCCATCGCTTCTGTGAGTTCATTCACATCTAAAGGATTAATATATAACGCCGCATCTCCTGCTACTTCCGGTAAAGAAGCGAGGTTAGAGGTAATCACAGGAGTTCCACAAGCCATCGCTTCTAGAACCGGAAAACCAAACCCTTCCCAAAGACTGGGAAAAACCAGTGCAATGGCTTGATTAATGATTGTTTTAAACTCTTGGGGTGAAACATAATCTAAAAATTTTACCTGTTGATTTAATCCTAATTCTGCAACTTGGGCTTTGAGATTTGGGGTGTAGGTTCCATCAGTTGGCCCGGCGAACCAAAGTTCATAATCTGAACGATTTGAGAGTTGAGAAAATGCTGTAATTAATCGAGGTAAATTCTTATAAGCATCATGGCGGCCAATATAGAGAAAATAATTGCTAGTCGGTAAGTTTAAAAACTGAAATTTTTCGGGATTATAACCTAACGGAATCGGTGTGATTTTTGTTTCTGGAAGTTGAAAAAACTGCACTAAATCTTGAGCCGTTGCTTGAGAGTTACACACAATATGTTCAGCTTGGGATAACACCGTTGGCACATAATGTTTAAAGTAAGCCGTGAGGCGAGAACCCCGTCTGGGAAAGCGTAGAGGGATTAAATCATGTGCCATGACAATCGAACGACAGGGAGAATATAACGGGGCTTCTGGGAGTGGAGAAAAGAGCAGATTTCCTCGCAGTTTGTGATAAATGGAGGGGAGTTTAAATTGAGTCCAAACTAAGCGGCGAAAATGCCCTTTTGTCCCCTGAGCGGGCGTCATATTATTGGGAACGGGATAACAGGAATAATCGGGTTTAGATTCGGCGACTAATAAAGTTGGATTGAGCGGTTTTAGTTGAGGTAAAATCTGGCTAGCATAGACAGAAATACCTGTCGGTTCAGGAATGAGAACCGATAAATTAATCAGTAATAAATCAGACATTAATACAAGGTATTTTTAGGATAATTTTAGAAGTGAATTGAATCAAGAATCAACTTTTATTACTAGATAAACAGAGATCTTTTTAGAAGAGGGGCAGAACAGTTTGCCCCTAAAATTACAGGTTTTAGCACCTCATAAAAATCCCTAAATTGTTCTGAGAAGTGTTTCTGTCAATACAATATTAGGTCAGTTTTCCGAGTCAGTTTTACAGATGAACTACTTTTGAGTTTTTTCTGCATAACCTCCTTCTTCGGGAAAACGAGTAATATCATCTTCTCCTAAATATTCTCCATTTTGAACTTCAATCATTACTAATGGAATTACTCCCGGGTTTTCAACTCGATGGGGAGTATTCATCGGAACATAAGTGGATTGTTTAGGGATCAGAACTGTTTCTTGACCCCCACAAATCACTTTAGCAGTACCCGCAACAACAATCCAATGTTCACTCCGATGATAGTGCATTTGGGTACTAATATGATATCCCGGATTCACAACAATCCGATTAATACGATAGCGATCGCCCTCTTCTAAAACTGTCACCTGACCCCAAGGGGGTGTACGAGTTTGAGAAGTATCAGTTGTTGTGGGTGTCTCGGTTTGAACGGATGTGTCAGTATGATCTTTTGTCATAATCCAAGTCGGGAATAAAAAGTGTTACAGCTATTATAGGTTCTAACACTAACAAACATAAGGTGTAAATATTCTGATGAAAAAATGGATGGTTTGTCTGTTAGCAACTAGCTCCTTTTTTAGTTTATCTGTTCCGGTGTTCGCTTGGCCAACAATGGAGGAAGTCATTTACAACCAAATTCTCAAAGCCTGTCAAACTCTCTCACAGGAGGAAGCCTTAAATCAAGTGTTGGGGGAATATGGGGAGGAAGCCCAAAATAATTATCAAATGTGGCAAGAAATTACCGCAGAAGATTGTGCAAATGCAACGGTTCCTCCTGATCCTTCGGGGATTAAAGGTCAATGTTCGAGTGAATTTGCTTCAACAGGGGAAAAAATCGACACTTCTAATTTAACCTGGAGAGAATGTTGGCTAGAAGTAACTGAGAATAAAATTCTGTTTAAAACAACTTTTGATACAACAGCAATGGTCGGAAATCAGAATTCTAAATCTCAGTTTATCGTGACTGAACAGCAATATAATTTTCCGGAAGCGATGCGAGATTATTGGGATGAATATGAAGCCACAGGTTACTGTGAATTAAGTGAGAAAGAAACGATTTGTAATTTCCAATTAAATCAGGGTCAATGGTTCCAGATTTTCAAGCCTGATTTGAATTCAGATTTGCAGATTGATCAACTAAGTGACAAGCCACAAAATGTCCTTGTTCAACCTCTCTAAATTCCGGTTCTTCTAGACGACAGCGATCAATTGCTAGCGGACAACGAGTGTGAAATCGACAGCCATTCGGGGGATTAATCGGGCTAGGAATATCATCTTTGAGAATGATTCTTTCGCGTTTAGCTTCGAGTGAGGGATCGGGAATCGGCACCGCAGAAAGTAAAGCTTGAGTATAAGGATGTAAGGGCTTTTCATACAGGGTGATTCTATCTGCAAGTTCAACAATTTTACCTAAATACATCACAGCAACTCGGTTAGAAATATGTCTAACGACACTCAAATCATGGGCAATAAATAGATAAGTTAATCCTAATTTTTGCTGTAAAGATTGCATTAAATTAATCACTTGGGCTTGAATCGAAACATCAAGTGAAGCAATCGGTTCATCACAGACAATAAAATCAGGATTAACTGCTAAAGCCCTCGCAATTCCAATGCGTTGTCGTTGACCTCCTGAAAATTCATGGGGATAACGGTTAATAAATTGAGGATTTAAGCCCACTAATTCTAACAATTCTTGGACGCGATCTTTTATTATATTTGTTGTTAAGTGATGAATAATTAAAGGTTCAGCGATAATTTTACCTACGGTCATTCGAGGATTTAAAGACGCATAAGGGTCTTGAAAAATCATCTGCATTCGCCGACGCATCGCCCGTAATTCTTCGGCTTCTAACGTTGTTAAATCTGTATCTTCAAAGTAAATCTTTCCGGCGGTTGGACGCACAAGCTGTAAAATAGCCCGTCCGGTTGTACTTTTTCCACAGCCAGATTCTCCGACTAAACTTAAGGTTTCACCCCGTTTGATGTCAAACGTTAAACCATCAACGGCTTTAATTGCACCAACTGTTTTTTGAATTAAAATTCCTTTGAAAACGGGGAAATGTACCTGTAAGTTGTGAATCTTAATTAACGTGTCTTGCTGTGGAAAAATTTTAGGTAGATTAGATGTAGATTCTATCATTTTATGTTAGAATTATATTAATAATTGAATCAAACTTATCCGATTTGTGGCTTCCCCCAACAAGCCACTTCATGTCCTGTATCTACTAATTCTAACGGCGGATCTTCTTTAAAACAATGTTCTATTGCAAAACGACATCGAGGGGCAAACGGACAACCTTTTGGATAATTCGTTAAGTCGGGAGGAACACCTTCAATTGCTTGTAATTTTTCGTTAATATTTCCATCTAAACGAGGTAAACTTTCCAGTAATCCTATTGTATAGGGATGACGCGGATTTTTATAAAGTTGATAAACCGATGCTTGTTCAACAATTTGACCTGCATATAACACTAAAATTCTATCTGCTAATCCCGCTAATAAAGCTAAATCATGGGTAATCCAAATCACCGCCATTTCCAGTTCTTTTTTTAACTGTTTCACTAACTCTACGACTTGGGCTTGAACGGTGACATCTAAAGCAGTTGTCGGTTCATCTGCGATTAATAATTTTGGACGACAAGCTAACCCCATCGCAATCATTACTCGTTGACGCATTCCTCCCGAAAATTGAAAGGGATAGTTTTTGATTCGGCGTTCAGCATCAGAAATTCCGACTTGTTTTAACAGTTGAATTGCTCTTGATTTTGCATCATTTTTATTGAGTCCGAGATGAAGTTTAATTGACTCCGTAATTTGCTTTTCAATCGTTAAAACTGGATTGAGAGAAGTCATCGGATCTTGAAAAATAATCGAGATTTGATTTCCGCGAATTTGACGGAGTTTTTCAGCAGAAAGATTGAGTAAATTTTCCCCTTCAAATAAAACTTTTCCGCCTGTTATTTTCCCTGGAGGAGAAGGAATGAGGCGTAAAATTGACAACACACTAATACTTTTCCCCGAACCTGACTCCCCAACAATTCCAAGGGTTTCACCGGAATTTAATGTATAGGAAATCCCATTGACTGCACAGACAACACCATCGGTTGTAAAAAAGCGAGTTTCTAGGTTTTGAACTTCAAGCAATGGTGACATGAAACTTGGAAATAAATGTGTAGAATAATGAATTGGAGATCAAGCCCGATTGTCCCCTGATTCCAATGACTTGCTTTACACTCCGTAATATTCTTGAAAATTTTCTTTAAACTATATAGAGTAGTTTATACCATATTGCCACGATGTTGCTACAGGCTCAAGACCGCCAAAAACTTGATCAGACGGATGATTCGCTGTTTTACTCCTATCCTCGCCTGGTGACTCACGTAGATGAGGGATTCATTGATCGCTTAACAAATCTTTACCGGGAACGTCTCAAACCGAATACTCGCATTCTCGACATGATGAGTAGTTGGGTGTCTCATCTTCCTGAGATAGATTTCGCTCACGTTGAGGGACATGGGATGAATGAGGAAGAATTGAAAAAAAATCCGCAACTTGATCATTATTTTTTGCAGAATTTGAATGAAAACCCAAAATTACCGTTAGATGATTGTGATTTTGATGCGGTTTTAAATTGCGTTTCGGTGCAGTATTTGCAGTATCCCGAAGCTATTTTTTATGAGATGTATCGCATTCTAAAACCGGGTGGAATAGCAATTGTTAGCTTTTCTAACCGAATGTTTCCTCAAAAAGCAATTACCGCTTGGCGAGAGGGAACAGAAGCCAGTCGCGTTGAATTGGTGAAGGGGTATTTTAACTCTGTTAAAGGGCAAACTTTACCGGGATTTAGTCTTCCTGAAGTGATTGCTGAACAGTCTTCAGTACCCTCGATTTTACAGATGTTTGGTTTAGGGGGTGGTGATCCGTTTTATGCGGTAATTGCCTATCGTCAAAACTAGAGAATATCAGATTTTGGAGAACGTAAATTTACCTCCAATTAACCAGTTTTGAGACAATAATCTTGAAAGAGGGGCGGGTTTATAAAAAATATCTTTGGGAAATTATAAACCTATTTTAACCCGCCCCTACATCGGTTAATTTGAAACTTTAGTTGTGATTAACTCCGGCATATTATCACCTTTTTCTCTCCAAGCTTGACGATCAATATTGAGATCAGAAAATCGACTCGCATCAAAAATAGGTTGTTGATCTCCCGCTTGAACTTGCCGATCAAAATCTTTCATCACTCGTAAACCCACTTTAAAGAGTAGAAAAACGGCTACAAGATTAACTAAGGCTAAGAGTCCCATTGTCAAATCTGCAAAAGCAAATACGGTACTTAAATCTTGTGCCGATCCCCAGACAACTAATGCTAGAGTCAAACCGCGAAAAATATTAAACAGCAGCTTATTTTCTGGACTAAAAAAGTTGAGACTATTTTCACCTAAGTAGTAATTATAAATCATCGAGGTAAAGGCAAATAACACTAAGGCAATGGTGACAAAAGCTCGCCCCCAACCCCCAACGTGTTCAGCCATTGCCGCTTGAGTTAAGACAATTCCACTCACATCACTATCCGGTTGATAAACCGAAGACAGAAGAATAATTGCGGCTGTACAAGTACACAAAATAATCGTGTCAATAAACACACTAAAAGATTGAATGATGCCTTGATTTACCGGGTGTTCAACATAGGCAACCGCAGCCACATTTGGCGCACTTCCTAAACCTGCTTCGTTAGAGAATAAGCCTCGTTTTACCCCAAATAATATCGCCGATCCCACTCCACCGCTAACGGCTTGTTGTAAGCCAAAAGCACTTTTAAAAATCAGACTAAAGACATTCGTAATCTCAGCAATATTGGTGACAAGTACAAACAAAGACATGGCAAAATATCCGATTGCCATAATCGGAACTACAAATTCTGCAACATCAGCAATCCGTTTAATTCCACCAAATATAATTAACCCTAAAACAATCAGTAGAATCACACCTGTAATCGAAGTTGGTACTCCAAAAGTGTCTTGAATAGAAGTTGCAACGGTGTAAGATTGGAGAGCGTTAAATCCCAAGCCAAATGTAATCAATAAAAGCGCAGAAAATAGCGAGGCTAACCAGCGTTTACCGAGTCCACGTTCAATATAATAAGCAGGGCCACCGCGATAAGTTCCATCGGGTTCAGCATTTTTAAAAAGTTGGGCTAAAGTGCATTCAAAAAAACTGGTTGCCATGCCAATTAAACCGATAACCCACATCCAAAAAATAGCGCCCGCCCCTCCAAGAGTAATGGCAACTGCAACACCCGCAATATTACCCGCTCCCACTCGTCCGGCAACGCTTAAAGCTAAGGCTTGAAACGAACTTAAATGCCCTTCTTCTCGGTGAAATGATTCTCCTAAAATCGTGAACATTCGCCCAAAATATCGAAACTGAACAAATCGAGAGGAGATTGTTAAAAGCAACCCCACCGCAATCAGTACAAAAATGAGTATCTTACCCCAGATTAAATCATTCAGAAAAGCTAACACTTGCTATTCTCCTAAAATTATTGTAATAAATCATACATGACATTTAAACAAATTGCCTCAAACGTAAAGAAATATGTTAAAAACATCTAGAGTTAACATGACGATATAGAAACAATCTCTTAATTTCTGTATTTTATAATACAATTATACGGTTGATAACAGTCAGTTATTGTTACTTTATTTAACAATACTAAAAATATGATCAAACCTTACCAAAAAGTACCCGTTCAAGACTGTGGTGAACCGTTATTACCGATTCCGCTCGAACAATTTGCAGTTGAATCTCCTCATCCTTATGAAAAACTTGGCGCACCTTATCATCTTTCAGGTGTTGATTCTCCCTATTATTTACGTCAGGAAGTTCTCGAACGTTTAATCACTGCTCAAACGCAATTGCAATCTGATTATCCGGGTTGGAAAATCTTGATTTTTGATGCTTATCGTCCGGTAGAAGTCCAACAATTTATGGTTGATTATACCTTTTCAGAACTCCTAAAAACTAGAGAATTAAAACCTGATTTAATATCAGCAGAACAATGCCAAGCTATCTTAGAAGAAGTCTATCAATTTTGGGCTGTTCCGAGTCTTGATCCTGCAACACCGCCTCCTCATAGTACAGGCGCCGCTATCGATATTACGTTAGTTAATCATACAGGAAAAATCGTTGATATGGGTTCTCCGATTGATGAAATTTCCCCTCGTTCCTATCCCAATCATTTTGCTGAAAGTTCTCATTTAGTTGAGCAAGAATATCATCAAAATCGCCTAATTTTAGCAGCAGTAATGATTTCAGCCGGATTTCAACAGCACCCGAATGAATGGTGGCATTTTTCCTATGGAGATCAGATGTGGGCTTGGTTAAACAATCAGCAAGAAACTGAACAGAAATCTGTCGCAAAATATGGGAGATATTCCTGAAATGACCTGAGATAAACTTAGCGCAAGTTTTGAATTTCCTCAAGAGTCAGTCCCGTCGTTTGACTAATGGTTTCATCATCCAAAATATTCAACAACTGACGGGCAATTTCAATCGCTTTAGCTTTACGACCTTCTTCTCGACCTTCTGCTAGACCTTGTTCGAGTCCTTGTTCAAGTCCTTGTTCGAGACCTTCTGCCAAACCTCTTTCTAGACCTCTTTCTAATCCTTCTCTTTCTGCTAACAGAATCATACCCTGTTGATCTTGAATAAACATTTCTTTTTTTTCTTGTTCTTCAAGTTCTTCACGGCTTAAATTGGCTTGGTTAGCGATTTGAAAAGCCCGTTGAATAGCAGGTATATTTTCCATATTTTGCGGAACTGATTCTAACACCATAGCACTTTTGAGGAAATAAATCCACTTATCTGTTAAGGTTTCCAACTGTTCTAATGCTTTATTAAACTTCGGGAGTTCAATAAAAATCAAATCAATTTCATTCCCTTTGTATTTGAAATTTTCACTTTCTTCTTTAAAAACAAAACGAGAAATTAACCGTTGCGATTCTTCAAACATGATAAAATCTGTAATCGTTAGAGCAATCACAGGTTTAAGGAACCGATAACCTTGTCCAGATTCGAGTTGTAGAGAATAGGTTTTAGCTGCATTGTACAACACTCGTTTACCAAACGACTCCACATTTAAAACCTGCATTTCGATGATGACAATAGACCCATCATTCAGTTTAGCTTTCACATCCAGATAGGAATCTTTTAAACCTTGAATCCGAGGCGAAAGATAGGGATCAATAATCTCTAAATCTTCGATAACAGCTTCAGCATTGTAAATCAAGGCATTTAAAAAACTAATCAGGATATCTTTGCTTTCGGCAGAACCAAAAATTTTTTTAAAGGCAAAATCGGTTTTAGGATTGATAAATCTCATGGTTCGTTCACCTCAACTGAGTAGCTTAATGTCATCATTATCTATTAACAATTAAACAGAAGTGAGATCAAATGCTCCGACTCCGCGACCTGAATCCGCCTCGGGACTTGGAGCTGATGGAGTTCAACTTGTTGTCATCGATTGAATCTTTCAGGAAAAAAATACTTAAAACTTTCTTTACAAAATCTCCCCAATCCTATTATAGAAGCAAATCAAATGAACTTTGGCGATCGCTTAGAAAAAATTAATTTATCATTTTTCCCTGAATGCTTAACAGAGGCATCGAAAGAACTCAAAGGGTTGAATTATCAGAAACTTCTATAAATCGACAACCCAGCGTTTAGAATTTAACCAACACGGTAGAAATCATGGCAGATTTTAGTGATATCAAAGATCATTGGGCAAAAGACTGTATTGAAAAATTAGCAGATGATGGAATTATTAGTGGTTATGAAGATAAAACATTCAAACCCGATGCTTCTGTAACGCGGGCAGAATTTGCCGCCATGCTGAACAAAGCCTTTCCGAATCAATCGCCCATTCGAGAAGGATTTGAATTTGCAGATGTTGACAAAAAATACTGGGCTTATGAAGTCATTCAGAAAGCCTATCGGACAGGATTTTTAAGTGGTTATCAAGACAAAACTTTTAAAGCTACAGAAAAAATTCCTCGGGTTCAAGCCTTAGTTGCATTGTCTAGTGGCTTGAAACTCGATATGATTCAACCTGTTGCTTTCACCTTAGAAAAAACCTATAGTGATGCGGATAAAATTCCCGATTATGCCAAACGAATGATCGCGGCGGCAACTGAAAATCGTTTAGTTGTGAATTACCCAAATCTCAAATTCCTCAAACCCAATGAATTTGCAACTCGGGCAGAAATTGCAACCTTTTTATCTCAAGCTTTATTGAAAGCGAACGAAGAATCTTCTGTTCCCGATGAATATTTAGTCAAAGCCGTAGAAATTGAAGCTCCTAAAGGAGAAATACGAGGCGTTTGGCTCACGAATATTGACAGTGATGTTTTGTTTTCTGCCTCTTCTGTTACGAATGCCATTAATTCCTTATCCGAGTTCAAATTTAATACCCTTTATCCTGTTGTTTGGAATCGGGGTTATACCCAGTATCCCAGTCAAGTAATGAAGCGAATTATTGGGGTTGAACTCGATCCAGCAACGGGTTTACAAGGGCGAGATGTTCTGCAAGAAATCATCACTCTAGCCAAAGCTAAAAACATGAGTGTTATGCCTTGGTTTGAGTTTGGGTTTATGGTTCCCCAAGATTCCAAATTCTTACAAAGTCGCTCCAGTTGGATTACGACTAATCAAGAGGGAGTTCCGTTTACGAAAGAAGAAAATCAATATCACGTTTGGCTCAATCCCTTTAACCCTCAAGTTCAACAGTTTGTCCTTGATTTAGTCGTCGAAGTTGTCAGCAAATATGATGTTGATGGAATTCAATTTGATGATCATTTTGGCTTACCTGTTGAATTAGGTTATGATGAATTTACGACTCGACTTTACCAACGAGAAAATAATGGTAAAAAACCTCCAACTGACCCTAAAGAGGCTGACTGGGTGCGCTGGCGTGCGAATAAATTGACTGACTTTATGATGCGCCTCTTTTGGGTTGTCAAAGATTACAAACCCAATTGTACAATTTCCCTTTCACCGAATCCCAAATCCTACGCTTACGACAATTATTTACAAGACTGGCCGACTTGGGAACGGAATGGATATGTAGAGGAATTAGTGCTGCAAGTTTATCGGGATGATCCGAAAGGTTTTAAAGCAGATTTAGAAGCTTCTGAAGTGCTTGATGCTAAAGTGAATATTCCGGTTGCGGTGGGAATTTTAACCGGACTAAAAGCCAAATCTGTTGATCTTTCAACGGTTAAAGAACAAGTGGCAGAAAGTCGCAAGCGGAAATTTTCCGGGGTGTCTTTCTTCTTCTACGAAAGCTTTAAGTCATTGGCGGAAACAGAAGAAGGTAAAACGACTTTCCAAGCTTTATTCCCCAGTACAATTGAACGACCAGAAATTATTGCGGCTTCTCTTCCCTCTGTTACCATTCCCGAGTTAAAATTAGAATAGGGTTTTTTAGCTCTCTAAATGATTGCAATTCGTCCCTATTTTGAAACAGATTGGGAAGCCGTTTGTCAAGTTCACGACCGAGCGCAACCTGGCGAATTTGCAGGGGTTTGTGTTCCTCGTGACTTGATCCCTCTGGCTGAAAATCCTTACCTGAATAAAATCTTTCATCCTTGTCAAAAATTTGTGGCTTGTGAGGGTGACAAAGTAGTAGGTTTTGTCGCTTTTTATGAAAACCACATTAGCCTACTTTATGTTGATCCCGATTACCAAAATCTAGGCGTTGGAAAACGTTTGTTAAGACAAGCTCTGAATATTATTGGAAGTCCGGCTTGGACGGTTGTTATTGCAGACAATCATCGAGCCAGACGTTTTTATGCCCAAGAAGGATTTCAAGAAAACAGCCACTTTGAAAGTCCTGTTTCGGGTTCAATTTGTCAGTTTATCCGATTGATTCGCTCAAATATCTGATGAAGAGATCCACGTTTTTACAGTTTTAAAATACAGTTTGTATCCAGAATAAACCACTCTTCGGCTGTGTAGATAGAACATTTACTAATGGTTTTAGCTAAGGCCGGAAATTCTCCTGTTTTCAAAAACTGATACGCTTGTTTTCCTTCTTCAAATTCATTCATCCAATCATTAAAATAAAAATATTCAGGAACAAAAGCATACAATTCAATTAAAAACAAATCAATCCCATACTTTTGAATAAAGGTTTGGAGTTCTTCCAAATTCGGACTGTAGTGAGCTTTAATTAAATCTGTTGTTCGTTGATTCACCTGTTGATAATATCCAGTATGATAAGAAATGGCATATTCTCGACCCATTAAAATCGAACGTTGAGCAAAAGTTGGTAGTTGATTAATCTCTCCAGATAGAGATGCCGTTAAAGCATCTTTGGGTTGCTGTTGAAAGAATTCATAAAGTTCAGGTCGGTCGGCTTGTTCGTATTTTACCAGAGGAAAGAAGGGAACAAAACTCGGATAAAATAACAGAGAAATCGTCATAACTCCTATTAATCCACCTGCAACAATCTTCTGAACCTTTCGGGGTATAACTTCCTTTTTTTCTGATTTTGCCTGACCTTTAACTTCAATCCAATTCAACAACGCATCCAGAATCACCGTAAACGCAACAATCGTAATGACAGCCACAACAATTCTCAAACTGATTCCCGTATATCGGTTAGGAAGATGCAGTTTAAATAGAAAAGCATGAGCCAATAAAAACATCATCACCGAGGAAACGAACAATTGAAACATCACCCAAATTCCCGGCTTTATTCTATCAAGTAAAGGAAAAGCAGGGCGAAATAGGAATAAAACCGGAAAAAGTAAGGCTAAACATTGAGTTGCAGGTGTAAACAACGACTTGGGAAACATCCCACTTCGTCTACTATTAAACCAAAAATCAAAAATATTCTCGCTAAAAAACGGGTTCCGTCCATTCTCAAAGAATTCTACAGATTGTAGGGCTTCTGCTCGATTCATTGCTGGCCCAAATTCTATGCTTTGTAAGGCATAAATCACCATGACAACAAACGCGACGGCGAAACTAATCCCAAATATTTTTAAGTCTCTTGGGTGAGCAGAAAAACGAAGCCGCCCTTCTTTCCAAGTCAATAAACGCAGAATTAAAATGCTTAATCCCACAAACACATATTGCGGATAAAATAACCCCGTTAAACCAATTGAAATCGCAATTCCCCAAATATTACTTCTCAGTACATAATAGATGAATGCCAGAAAAATGGGATAGATAAAAGCTCTAGGCGTTCCTGATGCGACATCATCTTTTAACCAAATAATTTGGTTCATCAACAACGCCCCCACAAAACCCGCCACAGGAACAGGTAAAATTTCGATACTAATTCCAAAGGCGAAGGGCGTGCTAATAATCCCTAAAATTGAAGGAACAATCCGACAAAAAACTAACGGATGAATTCCCAAAAAATTCGCAATTTGATAGAGAATCGTATATCCCAAAGGAGCCACCGCTTGAAAATAATCGGCAATTAAATCATTGGGAAATAACTCGGGATCAATAAATCTTTGCATCCAGAAAATATGCTGACGAGCATCATCTTGAATCACACCCGAACTCTCAAAGGCGCGATGTAATGCCATCCCTGCATAAACAACAGCAAATACCATGCTGAGACTAAACCAAAAAATCACTCTCGAACGAGGGGTTTTCTCAAGCGGAGACGTTAAAAATGCGTGTAAACGAGTCATCGACATAAACTTTGATTGGATCAGTAAAAATTAAGAATTGAGAAGACAGTTAGCATCGAGAATAATATAATTTTGAAACTGGAGAACCGTACAGCGATCCGTTAAACTTTCCAGAATCGGCTTTTGTCCATTTTTGAGATTTTCTTCGACTTTTGCAGTCGCAGTTGAACTCAGTTTTTTGAGAGAATCATCTTGTTGAACAAACTCTAAAGTCAGTGCATTTTCTTCTATCATCCAAAAATCGACTTTGTAATCTTGAATAAAACGCTTAACCTCAGCTAAATTTGGGCTATACTGTGCTTTGATTAAGGCTTCAGTTCGTTGCTTCATCCCTGTATAATAGTCTTGATGATAAGGTAAAAGATATTCAGAACCGACTAAAATTGAACGCTGAGAAAAGGCAGGAATATTATTGACTTCATCAGTTAAAGACGCAATCAGCGTATCTTTGGGTTGAATGGCAAAGAATTCATACAACAACGGAATTTCACCCACAACATTATTAGTAATGGGGAAGCGGTTGGTTAAGCTCGGATAACATAAGCCTAAAAATACTAACACAACCAAAGCACTTTTGAAAAAAATCTTGTGCTGTTTTTCGTTAATTTTGCGGAAAATTGCATCCAGAATTAATGTTACCGCAATTCCCCCGGCGATCGCCATGATCATTCTCAAGCTATGCTGACTATAGCGACTGGGATGATGTAACTTAAAAGCCAAAAGATGAGCCAGAAAAAATAATCCCGTTGAAACCAACAATAATTCAGGTAAAATCAGAACGGAACGAGAAATTTTCTGAGCCAAGGGAAATCTTGCCGGATATTTTAACAACACAGGTAACAAGATTCCCGCAAAAACTTGAGGCGGAATAAAAGACTTTCTAAACCATTCTTGAGGGAAAAAACCCGAACGATCCCCTGTTAACCAAAAATCCAACGGTTTATCCGTAAAAAAAGAAGCCCGCCCTCCCGGATAAAATTCGGGTAATGTTTTGGCTTGAGTCAGGTTGATCACATCTCCCCATTGAGAATTATTGATAACATAAGGAAATAAAACAAAGCTACCAATCACCAAAGCCGTTATTAAAATCGAGTCGTTTGTATTTCTTATAGGATCTGCCTGTTTTCTTTCCCAAAATAAATGTACAATGACAACCCAGACTGCAATTAAAACCCCTTGCGGATAAAACCCGCCTAACAGTGCGATCGCAATTCCCACACCTATCACAGATCGTCGTAATAGAAAGTATAAAAACGCGAGAAATAAGGGATAAAAAAAGGCTCTCGGTGTAGCTGTAATTAAATCATCTTTTAACCAAAGATTTTGATTGAGGAGTAATGTACTGAGAAAACCCGCCATCGGAACAGGTAAAATTTCCCAACACACCCCAAAACAAAAACCCGTTGTAATCACGCCTAAAATAGTCGGTAAAATTTGATTGAGTAAAAGAGGACTGACTCCTAACAGCGAAAAAACTTTATAAAAATTTGCGTATCCCAGAGGCGCAACCGACTGAAAATAATCGATAATTTTATCATTAGGAAACAGTTCAGGATCGAGAAACCGCAGCATCCAAACCACGTGCGATCGCGCATCATCTTGTATAAGATATTCTTGACCCCAAGCTTTAGCAAATGCCCCAATTCCACAAGCGATCGCTACAATTAAACTCAGACCAAAGTATAGCCTGACTTGACGACTCGAAGATTTTTCTAAAGATAAATTTAGCAAGGCTTACCCAGATATTAATTAAATCGATTTTATTCTATCGGACAGTGTACCGTAGTTTGGCACAAAATAAAACAGATCGGAACCGATCTGCTTTGAAACCCTCTCTCAGTAGTAGGGTGTTTTCATTCTCGACCCGAAATTTGATGACCTAACCCCCCAACCCCCTTCCCTGCAAGGGAAGGAGGAGCAATTAATAGTTTTAGATATCTAGTAATCAAAAAAAAGGATCCCCTCGCCTTACCCCCCTTTTTAAGGGGGGATCAAG
>NZ_LATL02000058.1 GCF_000972705.2 Limnoraphis robusta CS-951
TAGCTTAATCCGTTTTTCCGCTTAATATCTGTTTTGAAAATACCGTCGGGCAGACGGAAATCAACGCCTCCCGAGAGACTGATCTCTGCTTAAGTGGGGAAACCCAGTTGAGTAAGTCAACTCATAGAAAGAGGAAACCCAAACAGTGATGTTTGGAATCTCCGTCGTTTACGGCGGAGAGGATGTCAACATAACAGAGAACTGATCAGCCGATAAAATTACAAATATTCTGTCTCGCCAAACGAGATCACAAACAAACGGTATTTTCTATGAAAATTCATCAAAAGATCGGCAATTGGCTGGAAAGGCGCTGGATTGCACCCGCTTATGCTGGAGGATTACTCACTTTTCTATCGCTGTTTTTCTTCGGAGCTGCAACGAATACAATGGCGGGTTGGTTGTATGTGATCAGTGGGACTAGCTTTGCTTTATTGGCGATTGCGGCTGTGTTACCTGTGCGATCGCTCAAACCTCTAGAAGTTCACCGTCGTCCCATTGAACCCGTGAGCGTGGGCAATCAACTGACGATCGAACTGGAAATTGACAATCGCTCTGATCAACCCAAAACCCTATTACAAGTATACGATCAACTTCCCTCGATTTTCGGGAAATCTGCAACCGCCATAGAAACCCTCGCTCCCCGCAGTGCTTATCATTGGGTGTATTATCTCCCCACTCAACGGCGAGGCGTTTATCATTGGGAGCAGGTACAGCTTAGGACAGCTACTCCTCTGGGTTTGTTTTGGTGTCGTCGATCCCGTGAGGCGAAAGCCACTGCAATTGTCTATCCGACGGTTTTACCCTTGACAACTTGTCCACTGGTTGATCAAATGGGATGGGAGCAAAATCAACAAGTGCTTGATCGCAGTCAATATAACATGGCGACTGAAGGTGTTACTCGTACCCTTAGACCCTACCGTTATGGTGATCCAACTCGTTTAATTCATTGGCGATCGAGTGCGCGTTATAATCAACTGCGAGTCCGCGAGTTAGAAGTGGCAACCGGGGGTCAAGAAATTGTCATTTGTCTTGATAGTGGGAGTTCGTGGCAAAGTGATAATTTTGAACAGGCGGTGATCGCTGCGGCTTCTCTTTATTTTTATGCTTCGCGATCGCAACTGAATGTACAATTATGGACAGCACAAACGGGTTTAGTTCGCGGAAATCGAGTGGTCTTATCGACTTTAGCAGCAGTTAACGCTTCTGAAGAAGCAATTGTCGAAAACTTCCCAAATATTCCGGTCATTTGGCTGACTCAAAATTCACCGAGTATTTTTTCTCTGGCTTCGGGTAGTCGTTGGGTTTTGTGGTCAGAACAAGCGGATATTGGTGCTAAAAATCTCTCGCAATTTCCTCAACTCGGTTTACAAATTAATCGCGATCAACCGCTACAATTACAACTTCAGTCGTCTTTGAAATAAAATGTAAAAATCCTTGAAGAAGTTACAGAAGTTCAGTCAACTGTTGTGGGCGGGAATATTTACCGTTATTTGTCAGAAACATACATTTGTTCAGAACCCGCCCCAAGGCTGACTGTTGACTGATAACTGCTGCCGGAGTGACTATAATGTTGCCATCGTGCGTTACAATCTAACAAACTGTTTGAAATCTGAAGATCACAATACCATGACGACTGAGACCAACAAAAATTTATCAACTGAAACCAGCCTGAAAGCGATGAAAAAATTCGCTGAAAAGTATGCTAAGAATACAAATACCTACTTTTGTGTTGATCCTTCAGTAACAGCAGTGGTGATCGAAGGACTCGCCAAACATAAAGATGAGTTAGGGGCGCCGCTTTGTCCTTGTCGCCACTATGAAGATAAAGAAGCTGAAGTCAAAAATACCTTTTGGAACTGTCCTTGTGTTCCAATGCGGGAGCGGAAAGAATGTCACTGTATGTTGTTCCTAACTCCCGATAATGATTTTGCGGGAGAAAAGCAAGATATTAGCGACGAAGATCTCGAATCTACTCGTAAAACTATGATATAAAACCATCAGAGAATCAGCCTCATTTTGACTGTTGAGAGATTAGATGATTGTTTGAAAAAGTCAGCCCTAGTTCTAACTGGGGCTACGCCATTTTAACTTAACATTACAAAGATTATGTCTGAAGAAATTCCGTCAGAATTTTGGCAGGGGATTGAAGAGTTCAACCAACAAGAATATTATGCTTGTCACGATACCTTAGAAGCGTTGTGGATGGAAGCGATGGAACCGACCAAAAAGTTCTATCAAGGCATCTTACAAATTGCTGTAGGACTCTATCATTTGAGTAATCAGAACTGGCGAGGTGCAGTCACTTCTATGGGTGAAGGAATGAGTCGATTAAACTATTTTAAGCCAGATTACTTTAATATTAATGTTGAAAAATTAATTGATCAAACCGCTAATTTATTATTGGCAATCCAACAAGCTGGGCCGGAAAAAGTCGGGGATTTTGTTTTGGCTGAGAATTCCGAGCAAAATTCGCAGGGAATTACCCCTCCCACTATCTCGAAATTGAACTAATTATTTTTCAATGAATGGGAGATAAAAGTTTCAAAAATAGAACTTTTTTAGAAAGAGTTTATCAATAAAATTTGTGAAAAATGGATGATAAAAACAAAAAGATATGACACTCATTGATCGAACCCTATTAAGTCGCTATCAAGTCATCCAAAAAATTGGAACCGGAGGATTTGGAGATACTTATTTAGCGGTTGATTTGGCTTTACCGGGTCAACCGCAATGTGTGGTTAAACATTTATCTCCAAAAGATACAAGTCCCCACGTTCTTTTAGTAGCTCAACGATTATTTGAACAAGAAGCACAACTCTTACATCGTTTGGGAGAACATTCTCAAATTCCTCGTCTTTATGCTCATTTTAACGAGAACGGAGAATTTTATTTAGTTCAAGAATTTATTGACGGAAAAGATCTCAGTCACGAACTCAAACCCGGACAGCCTTTGAGTCAGGATAAAACCGTTAAACTCTTAACGGAAATCTTAGAAGTTTTAGCCATTGTTCATCAAGAAAACGTCATCCATCGAGATCTAAAACCTACCAATATTATGAGACAATCTAATGGTAAAATTGTCTTAATAGACTTTGGTGCCGTTAAAGAAATTCAAGGATTAGCTGTTAACCCCGAAGGACAAACACACCTCACCGTTGGTATTGGTTCACCGGGATATATGCCGAGTGAACAAGCCAAAGGAAGACCCAAGCTTGCGAGTGATATTTATGCTGTTGGAATTATCGGAATTCAAGCTTTAACAGGTTTAAAACCCGCTCAATTTCCTTATGATCAAAAAACCGATGAAATTCTGTGGAGAAAGCACGCAACGGTTAGTGATGAACTCGCGAAAGTTATCAATAAAATGGTGCAGGAACAGTTAAGCGAGCGCTATTCTAATGCGTCTGAAGCCTTAGCTAAACTCACGCCTTTGTTAACAGCGTCTACTGCGAATATGACCGCTTCTTCCCCCTCTGTTGCTTCTGTAACAATACCTGTTTCTCCTAATGTATCGTCAAATTATTCTCGGAAAAAATTTATTTGGGGAATAGCAGCACTGGTATTAATCGGAGTGGGAATACCGACAATAGGTTATTACTGGGCAATCAACAAACCCTCACTAGAACAACCAGAAATAGTAACTGATTTGCCAAGGTTAGAAAATACACCTCTCCAGGCTGATTATACTCAATTAGAGAACTTATTAGCTCAAGGAAACTGGAAAGAAGCGGATAAAGAAACCGAAAAAATAATGCTAAAAGTGGCGAACCGAGAGCAAGAAGGATGGATAGATGCCAATGCGATCGCTAGTTTCTCTTGTGCCGATTTGCGTCAACTTGCTCAACTTTGGAGTCAATATTCAGACGGAAAATTTGGCTTTAGTATTCAAAAAGAAATTTACCAAGAAACGGGAAATCCTCTGGGCAAATTTGAAAAGTCAACCTATGATCAATTTGGGGACTCAATTGGTTGGCGAAAAAATGGAAATTGGTTAAGCTATTCTGATTTAACCTTTGATCAAAATGCACCGAAAGGTCAGTTTCCCACCTGTACAAACGCCGCTCAAAAATTCTCCGGCTGTCGTTGGCCGTTATACTTGTTATTTGAGCGGGTGGAAACCTGTCAACAACAAAAACTGTAGGGCGCATCAAACAGTTAAGCTTTGGAGGGGAGAAGAAAGAAAAGTGGAATTTGATGCACCCGACTCATTCACAAAATTCCGGAAAAGGGGTGACAAAGAGCTGATATAGTATTCAAAATGTCTTAGTGTAGGAAGTCATATGAGTAAAATTCGGGTAGGACTGTTGTTTGGTGGACGTTCGGGCGAACATGAAGTCAGCATTCGTTCCGCACAAGCGATCGCAACAGCCTTAAGGAGCGATCAAAATGCCAGTAAATATGAACTGCTACCCGTATATATTGGCAAAGATGGTGTTTGGCAAAAAGGTGAAATTGCTCAACAAGTTCTCGCCTCGGGTGAACCGCTTTATCTAACAGATGAGAAAACAACATCAACAGATTTAGTTCCCAGTCCCTCGCTGCTTCCTGAAGCGACAAATTTTGAGGAAATTGATGTTTGGTTTCCGATTTTACACGGCCCGAACGGAGAAGATGGTACAATTCAAGGATTGCTAACTTTAATGCAAGTTCCGTTTGTCGGATCGGGTGTTTTGGGTTCAGCCATTGGCATGGATAAAATCGCTATGAAAATGATCTTTTCTCAGGCGGGATTGTCACAAGTTAAATATAAAACGGTAAAGCGATCGCAAATTTGGTCAAATCCTTGTATCTTTCCAAAATTATGTGATGAATTAGAAGCAGAACTCGGATATCCTTGTTTTGTGAAGCCTGCTAATTTAGGCTCATCAGTGGGTATTTCTAAAGTGCGATCGCGTGCAGAATTAGTAACCGCTCTCGATAATGCAGCCAGTTATGATCGGCGGATTATTATAGAAGCAGGAGTAGAAGCCCGAGAACTTGAATGTGCGGTTTTAGGCAATGATCAACCCCAAGCTTCTGTGGTCGGAGAGATTACTTATCAGAGTGATTTCTATGACTATGAAACCAAATACACCGAAGGAAAAGCGGCTTGGTTCATTCCAGCCCAGGTGAGTGATAATATTGCTAATAAAATCAAAGAAATGGCTGTTCAAGCCTTTTTAGCGCTGGATGCAGCAGGTTTAGCCCGAGTTGATTTCTTTTATGTGGAGAAAACAGGCGAGGTTCTGATTAACGAAATTAATACCCTTCCTGGTTTCACCGCGACCAGTATGTATCCTCAACTTTGGGCATCGAGTGGAATTTCTTTTTCTGAGTTAGTCAATCAGTTAATTCAACTGGCTCTTGAACGACAGCCTGAAGTTTCTCCGAAGTAAGCGTTTCTATAGGGTGACAATCTCTCGATTGGCGTGTTAATTTGGGAAGTATTCTCTCAGCCAATAAACCCTATGAGCGATAGTCATTTACCAGAAAGTGGTGCAGAATCCAACCGCGCCGATGTGATTGGTTTTCTCAATGATTGTAGCGACCGAATCTTTGCCCATGTTCTCAATCCCCAGAGCGATTTATTCGAGTCCAATGCGAGTATTTTGGGTGAGTCTCACACGCAACTGAGGGCGATTATTCAACAGGTGCAAACTCAACAACAAGAACTCACATCATCACTCGCTGCGGGTTTGGATTTTCTGCTGGGTCGGGAAGACTACGCCAACGATCAGATTGACTCGGCTCTGGCTCACTATCAGCACAGTTTAGAATTTTGGCCTGCTGCTCTGACTAATTTTGCGGAGAACTTGTTCGCTGACCCAGAGCTTGTTCCTCCCTTCAACTCTTTAGAACGGTTGGGGGTTATTTTATTTCATATGGGATTGAGCTATGATCGGCGAGGGCAACTGGATTCTGAGTCGAATCAACAGCTTCACTGGCAACAAGCCAAAACCTATTTACAACGCAGTTTAGATATTTTAGAACTCGCAGAACGTCGTGATTTAGTGGCTAAATTTATTCCTAAATTCTGTAACGTTTTACAACAATTGCAAGCCTGGCAAGAGTTACAAACGGTTGCTCAAAAAGCCTTAGATTTACATATTTCTTACGGTTCACACCATGATATTGCTCAAGATTATGGCTTTTTAGCAGAGGCGGCGATGCACCAATCTCAATGGTCACACGCCAATCAACTGGCAGAATTAGCGTTAGAAATTCAAAATCAATCTTTACGCGATCCGCTACATACGTTATCTGATGAAAATCCCTATTTATTGTTGTTGGCAGAATCTAAACATGAATTCACTGTTTGGCAAGCTACAGTTAGTCGCTTAGAAGAAGCCCTAAAAAAAACAGATCCTCAGCAAGAAAATCGAACTTATATACAAATTTTAAAAGCTCTACATCAACTCTATTTTGAACAGGATTATTACGGAAATGCGGCTCATATTAAAGAAGAAAAACTAAAAGTTGAATATCAATTTGGACTGCGTTCATTTGTGGGATTACAGCCCTTAAAACCACAGTTTAAATCTCCAGAATTTGGAGGACAAGTTGCTGCGGAGATGATTTCTTCAGGTCGATTAAATGAGATTAATGAATTAGTCGAACGAATTGAGAGTGAGGATCACAAATTAATCGTTCTGCATGGAGAATCCGGTGTCGGAAAAAGTTCTTTAATTAATGCCGGAATAGTTCCCTGTTTACTGCAAAAACAAGTGACGAATCCCCAGGTTTCTACGCCGATTACGTTAAGAATTTATACGGATTGGCTACGCGAACCGAATCCTGATACTTGGAACTTAGAAACCGTTTTAAATCGCTTAATAAAAAACAGTGAAAATCATTTATCGACGGTTTTAATTTTTGATCAATTTGAAGAATTTTTTCAAGTGTGTACAGAACCCAGTCAACGTTTACCTTTTTATCAATTTTTGCGAGATTGTTTAACGTTGAAATCGATTAGTGTTATTCTCTCAATGCGAACCGATTTCTTGCATTATTTGCTAGAATGCGATCGCACCACTTGTTTAGAAGCCGTGATTGGTTATGAAGTTCTTTCTAAACAGGTGATTTATGAGTTGAGAAACTTTTCAACTGCACAAGCCAAAGCTTTTATTAAACATCAAACCCAGCAAAACCCCGCTCAGTTTGATGAAGATTTGGTTAATCAATGGGTACAAGATTTAGGAACTCGCTTAGGGGAAGTTCGTCCGATTGAGTTACAAATAACAGGTTCACAACTTGAAACTGATAGGATTACAACCTTAGAACAATATCAACAATTTTCTGATCATCCTCAACTGAATCTAATTTCCCGATACTTAGATCAAGCTTTAGCAGATTGTGGCTATAAAAATGAACGCATTGCTTTATTGGTTTTATATTCGCTGACTCAAGAAAATGAAACTCGTCCCCTAAAAACTCGTGCAGAAATTATCGCTGATTTAGATACAGCATCTCCTGAAAAAATAGACATGGTTTTAGAAGTCTTTATTGAAAATGGATTAGTATTACTGCTTCCCGAAATCCCGGAAGATCGCTATCAATTAGCCCACGATTATTTAGTGCATTTGATTCGTCAACAAAAAGGAGAACGTTTAATCGCAGAATTAGAACTCGAACGTAATAAAGCCCAACGAAAATTGATGCAAGAAAAGCCAGATAGTTTTGTTGAACGGGCTATTGGATCAGTATTACGTTGGATGCGGGTGGATTAATTCATGTTTCCTGAAATTAATAAAACACTAAGACACGAAGACACTAAGAAAGACAATCTTCGTGAGTTTGTGCCTTAGTGTTGAGTCTTCTGTAAAAACTACAAAGACGCTAAGACACAAAGAAAGAAATCACGGCACTATACAGGCTTTATTCTGCACACCTGAACGGCGATTTGATGTTTACAAATTGTGTTGCGATACCGTGAATCTGCACAACTGCATCCGGTTTTGTTCACTTGAGAAAGGGTTTGATGGATGGGATTCCAAACAACGGCACCTTGATCATTAAACTTAACAGACAAGGGTTCAATTGCGACTCGATTATATCGGGATAAAAAGGCTGTCGCTTCGGGAAAACTCAACCAAAATTTACCCTGATTTGTGGTAAACTGAAGACCAGAAGCTTTGATTTCCCAAGCTTTAATTTTGCCTGATTTTAACAGCCGAATGTCTAGCCAACATTGCCAAATTTTGCTAAAATGAGCTTTAGATAATAAGGTTGCACAGCGTCCCTTTGGGGTTTTATAAATGATTTGGGGAATTTGACCAACTCCAACGGTTTGAATGCGTTCAACTCGAATATGAGTCGGAACTAGAGCTTGAATTTCAGCAGTTAGTGCTGTTTCTAAAGAATGGTTAACACTAGCTCCCGAAGATTTTTGAACGGCAGGTGCGATCAATGGGGATGTCATTGTGATATGATCCTTTTGTGATGAAACTTCAACCTCTTAGCACCCAATCATTACGTTCAGAGAAGGGGTGCTTTTTACTTTGCCTAACTCTATTTTAACAAAAGTTGAACAAAACGGCAACACCGGGAACGCTCAAAACAGAAGAGGCGTGATGCTAAAGAAATCGTAAAATTAGCAAAGAAAAGTAAATAAGTGTATAAAATAATGAGTAATCCTCAGACTGGGATTGATAAGTAAGGCTCATTTATGGTTTACTGGTAAACAGAAAAAAGAGCTTTTGGGGTGTAATTATTATGTCTACAAAAAATAAAATCAAACTTCTGACGGGCTTTGTAAACCTAGAGAGTCTGAAAGTCCGGCACGCATCGTCAGGGTGGAGGGATTGGAATACTTTTACAGGTTGAGATAATATTCCAAGAAATTGTGTGTGTTTGTTGTGGCAGAAAAAGTTATAGATTGCTTCAAAGTTATCAATAGATAAATCAAGATTTTACTACCCTCAACTCTTCGTCATTGTAGGAATAAATAAACCCTAATTCAAGGGTAAATACTTCTAGTGTTTAAGGAGTTTTGACTCCAAGCATTAGAAAGAAATCGTCGGAATTAACACGGCTCAAAACGGATTCAGAATAGCTGACTAACTCTCGTAAAATTTTGCCTTTTTACCTCGAGAAACTAAACACCTATGACTTGTAATATCTACGCACTATTAGTCGGAATTGATAAATATCCTCCCGACTCAATTTCTTCGTTGGAAGGTTGTGTTAACGACATTACAGCATTCGCTGAGTATCTAAGTGAACGAGTGGCAAAACCGGAAGAAGGATATCAACTCAATCTGAAAATTATTCAGGATGAACAAGCAACTCGTCAGGCGATTATTGATGAATTTCAAGAACATTTGTCTCAAGCTCAGAGCAATGATATCGCTCTCTTTTATTATAGCGGTCATGGCGCTCAGGAGCAATCACCCGAAGAATTTTGGGAACTAGAAGCAGACCGTTTAGATGAAACTTTAATTTGCTACGATAGTCGTACAGAAGATGGCTATGATTTAGCAGATAAAGAACTTGCCTACCTCATTTCCAAAGTGGCGCAAAAAGAACCTCATATTGTGATCATGCTTGACTGTTGTCATTCAGGTTCAGGAACAAGAGGTTTATCTGATGAAACTAACCTGCGTCGGGGTTCAGTAGACTGTCGAAAACGACCATTAAATACGTTTATTTTTGCAGAAGATCAACCCGCACTGAGAGAAATATTAAGCGATTCAAACAAACCTCAGACCAAGATAACGGGTGTTGTTTTACCTAAAGGAAAACACATTCTATTTTCAGCCTGTAGAGATTACGAAAATGCGAAAGAATACAGAACGGAAGAGGGGGAATACAGAGGAGCTTTTTCTCACTTTCTCCTGCAAACTCTACAAAGAACCAATGGCAGCATTACCTATCGAGATTTAGCCAGAAATCTTAATGCTTTAGTGACGGGAAAAGTCAAAGAACAGTCACCGCAAATCGAAGCAACTAACCAAGAAGAATTAGATCAACTTTTCTTGGGGGGTGCGATTAAAGAACGCCCTCACTACTTTACTTTAACTCACAGTAGAAACGAAAAAAGTTGGGTGATTGATGGGGGTTCTCTTCATGCGATTCCTAAACCTTCAAATGCTGGAGAGACTCGATTAGTATTTTTCCCCTGTGGTAGCAGTGCCGAAAAAATGCACCAACTTTCAGAAGCTTTAGGGGAAGCACGAGTGACTCAGGTATTACCCCAACGCAGCAAGGTAGAAATTATTGATGGTTTCGATCAATTATCAGAAACAGAAAGCTATTGTGCGGTAGTAACAAGTTTACCTTTGCCTCCTTTAAAAATTTACATTAAGGGCGATGAAAGTGAAGCATTAGGCATAGAAAAAGCGCAACAAGCCCTGTCAAACGCAGCAGTGGGGAACAAACCTTCTTTGTATGTACAGCAAGTTAATGAAGCTAAAGATGCAGATTATCATTTGTTAGTCAGAAACGGTCAATATTGGATTGTACAACCCGATAATAACCGCCCTGTAGTTGCCCCAATTCCTGAAAGAACCACTCAGCAAGGATACACAGATAAATTTGCTTTACAGGTGATTTATCGGTTAGAACATATTGCCCGTTGGAATAACATTCTCAACCTTTCCACACCCGCCACAAGCAGCATTAAAACCGACGATGTGGAAATAGAAATAATTCTTCTTTCTGGGCGACAAGAATCTTCACCAGGACACAGAGAAGGAAACATTTCATCATCGGAAATACGGGTCGAGTACACCCTCGAAAATGGTGAGTGGCAAGCCCCGAATATCCAAATTAAACTCACCAATAAAAGTGAGAAAGATCTATATTGTAATGTTATCGATCTTTCGGAGAGCTTTTCTGTAGATACTCCTTTTTTCGAGGAATGTAGTAGTATTTTACTGCCTAAAAACAACGCGGAATCCTCCTTCAGTATTAAAAGTTTTGATGATATTGTCTTTCAAGTACCAGATGCTTATTTTGAACAAGGGATTACGGAGTATAAAGATATTCTCAAACTGATTGTTTCTACCACAGAATTTGATGCCAGTTTATTAAGGCAAGATGGACTAGAACCCCCCAAACTCAATCGTTCTCCAGAAGGTCTTCAAGGAACTCTCAATAGCTTAATGGTGCAAGTTAATACTCGGGAAGCCGTCAGAGCGAAGGGAAGTTATGATGATTGGATGACGAAGGAAGTTACAATTACAATTGTGCGACCTCAAGATGCTCAACCGATTAAAGCAAATAGCAGCACTACCTTACAACAGGGTGTTGTCGAAGTACAAGGTCATCCTAGTTTGAAAGCCAAATTAAATCTTAGCACGATACCGCAAGCAAGTCGAGATTTAGGGAATTTAATTTTACCTGCAATATTGCGACAACAATCTCGTCTAACTGAATCTTTTCAATTTACAAACAGTCGAGGAAGTGACCCAGGACTCAGCACGTTAGAGTTAAGTGACGTCGAAGATTATACCGTTGTCACCTCAAAAGATCCTCTAAAATTGCAGGTCAATCAACCCTTATCCGAGAATGAATATATTTTACCTTTTGCCTATGATGGAGAGTTTTTCTTGCCGTTAGGAAGGGGAAAGCGAACCGAAGATGGCAACACCGAAATTACCCTAGAACGCTTACCTAAACCCACAGGTAGCAGTCGAAGCTTGGGCGGTTCAATTAAAATTTTCTTTGAAAAACTTGCCTATCAAAAACTCGGAAGACCTTATGAATATCCAATTTTAGCGGCAGCGGAGGTAGATGAAGAAGGTCACGTCAAATACGAAAAAAATCTAGAAACAGTAAAAGCAAAAGTTGCAGAAGCGACAGAAATTGTTCTCTACATTCACGGGATTATTGGTGATACGGAAAGTATGGTTCCGAGTATCCGAAAGGCTGTTGTGAATGTAGATGGACAAAAACGATCACTAGGGGAACTTTATGACCTAATTTTGACCTTTGATTACGAGAATATTCAAACTCCCATTGAAGAAAATGCTCGGTTATTAGGGCAGAAATTACAAGAAGTTGGTTTAGGAGAAAATCATGGTAAGCGGTTAGATATTGTCGCTCATTCAATGGGAGGTTTAGTTTCTCGGTGGTTTATTGAACGAGAAGGGGGAAATCAGGTTGTACAGCATTTAGTGATGTTAGGGACACCGAATGACGGTTCTCCCTGGCCAACCATTCAAGACTGGGCTTTTGCAACACTTGGATTTGGATTAAATCAACTTTCAGAAATTGTTTGGCCGACCAAAATTGTTGCTTATTTATTGGAGTTTTTAGAAGCAAATGATTGCTCGTTAGAACAAATGTGTCCCGACTCTACCTTATTAAAAGAACTGGCAGAAAACCCAGACCCTCACGTTCCCTATACTATTATATCGGGTAATCTCTCGATTATTTCAAAAGCTCTAGAAGTTCAACCAAACAAGCAATCAAGTCTTTTAGAACGGTTAATGAGTAACCTTTTTGAAAAAACGAAAGGTAGAGTTTTAGACTTAGTATTTTTTAAGCAACCGAATGATATTGCTGTTGCCCTAACCAGCATCAAAAATGTTAATTTAAACCGTTTACCTCAACCTAGAATATTACCAGATATCGCTTGCGATCATCTGAGCTATTTTACACATCAAGCCGGCTTAGATGCTTTGGCAACAGCACTTAATCAAAAACCAACAACGAGTCATTATCAAAATCAAAAGAACAATTATAAGAAAATTGTTTGGGCAATTGGGATTGCAGTTTTGATCGCAGCTATTATTGCCTTAATTGCTGTGCTTCGTTCTTCCGAGAAACAACCAAACAATCAAAACTCAACAAGTCAGTTAAACGAAATAGTTCAGTTTTAAGTTACTAAAAAGTAGGTTTTCGTTCAATATTCTGCCGGATTTTGACTGAAAGTAAAAAATGTAATTCGTCTGGAGAATTCAACAATGTCAGAAATAAAACGTAGTTTGGCAGTAGTGATTGGCATTAATCAATATATTAATGGCATTCCCCCCTTACAAACCGCAGTAAATGACACTAAACAAGTTGTCAAGCTCCTGACAGAAAAATACGAATACCAAGTTTTGTCACTCTTAGATAAAGATGCCACCCTATCTAAACTGGAAGATCTGTTAACAGCTTTCACAGAAAAAGTATTGCCTTTTTATAAGGGAAATAAAACGCAAGTTGAACCCGATGATCGCATTTTATTCTACTTTGCCGGACATGGAATTGCTTTAGATGGACTCGACAATGCAGATGGACCAGTCGGTTTTTTAATTCCTCAAAATGGGGAACGAGATAATAGCGAGACTTGGCTTTCGATGCAACGACTACATGATAGTTTAATTCAACTTCCTTGTCGCCATTCATTAATTATTTTAGACTGTTGTTTTGCGGGGACTTTTCGTTGGGCTGCAACCCATCGAGAAGCGGTGCGATCGCAAAAAGTTTATCGAGAGCGCTATACTCGATTTACCTCCGGTTGCGCCCAACAAGTGATTACTTCCGCAGCCCACGATGAAAAAGCGGCTGACTCTCTTTATCGGTTTGGACAGCGCAGCGAAAATTCTAATCATTCTCCCTTTGCAGAACTTTTATTTAAAGGTCTAAATGGAGAAGCCGATCTGATGAAAGATGGCGTAATTACCGCAACAGAACTCTATGTTTATTTACAATCAGAATTAGGAAAAACAACAGCCAAACAAACTCCGGGTTTTGCCCAACTTCGACACCATGATAAAGGCGAATATATCTTTATTATACCCGGTTTTGATGTCAATCAATTACCCTCTGCTCCCCAACTCGATGAAAAAAATAATCCCTACAAAGGTTTAGAATCTTTTGAAGAAGGAGATAGCAAAAAATTCTTCGGTCGGCAAGCTTTAACGGAAAAATTGATTGAATTTGTGATTGAAAGTCCATTAACGGTTGTATTGGGCGCCTCGGGTACGGGAAAATCAAGCTTAGTCAAAGCGGGATTAATTCCTCAGTTGAAAAAAACTCAACAAAACTGGATTGTCTTACCCGCTATTCGTCCGGGAGAATCTCCTTTTAAATCCTTAAAATATGCCCTAAATCGCGAGAATTTACCTAATGTAGAACCCGATGATTCTGTTGTCTCCAGCCGGGGAAACAAACAAAAAAAACGTCGCGATCGCCAAAAAGATGAGAGAAAAACGTTGCGAAAATTGTTAAGTGATTTGAGCGAATGGAAAAAAGAATTTCCCGACGCTAAACTTCTATTAGTGATTGACCAATTTGAAGAAATTGTGACTCTCAGCCAGAATAATCGCGAACAGAAAATATTTTTTAAGGGGTTAGAGAAAGCATTAGAAATGTTCTCAGATAGGTTACGAATTGTTGTTACATTGCGTTCTGATTTTGAACCCCAATTTAGAGATACAGCCTTAGAACAATATTGGATAAAAGCGCGATTTATTGTTCCAGCAATGACGCGAGAAGAATTACGTCAAGTTATCGTTGAACCTGCGACAACGAAGGTAATGTATTTTGAACCCTCTACTTTTATTGAACAATTAATCGATGAAGTTGTGCAGATGCCGGGAGCGCTACCGTTACTCTCTTTTACCCTCAGCGAACTGTATTTTAATTATATCCAAAAAGTGAGAGAAGGTACAAGAAATAACCGAGCCATTACTCAAGAAGATTATGAAGAATTGGGCGGAGTTTCACGGAGTCTGACCCAAAGAGCGGACTGGGAATATGAAGGGTTAGTTAAACGCGATCCGGCTTACAAAAAAACCATCCGTCATATGATGCTAAGAATGATTGCGGTTGGGGGAGGTGAGTTAGCGCGTCGGCGGGTTTTAGAGGAAGAATTGGTCTATCCAGAACCCGAAAATCAACGAATTAAAACAGCAATTGAAGGATTTTGTGCTGCACGTTTACTCGTAAAAGGACGAGATACCGACGGTAAAAGTTATGTTGAACCCGCCCATGATGTTTTAGTGCGGGGGTGGCAAAAACTCATTGTTTGGGAGCGAGAATCTCAGGAAGATTTAATCTTGCAACGACGGTTAACTCCTGCGGCTTTCGAGTGGAAAACTAAGGAGCAACCCCTCAGTTTTCAAGAGAAAGTTGAACCGATAATTCTGGTTTTAGATTGCAGTTTTCTCGTGATAGAAGGATTATTTGACAACGTTTATACAACTTTAAATAAAATCTGGAAAACTACATCAAACTTGCAAACACGCTTTCGAGAAAAACAGGAAGAATTTCTCTGGGATAGCAACCCTTATCTGAGAGTATTAGAAGAACATTTCCAATCCGATGAAAGTTGGTTTAATCAAGTCGAAGCAGAATTTTTACAACGGAGTCTCCGGCGTTGGCGCAATAACCGTAGAACGAAAATTAGCCTGATTCTTACAGCCTTTGCTATCCTATCGGGATTTGGATTGTTTCAATGGAATCAAAACCAACAAGCCCAAAGTCGAAATTTAGCTTTATCTGCCGAACAACTGTTTAATTCAGAACAAGAATTAGAAGCTTTAATAGAAGCATTAAAAGCTTATAAAACCATGAAAGGGGCAATTTTTGCCGATGCAAATACTCAGAAACAAGTTATCACTGCACTACAATCGGTGATGTATCAAATCCGAGAAAATAATCGCTTGATCGGACATACCAATGAAGTTTATAATATTAACTATAGTCCGGATGGTCAAATTATTGCTTCTGCGAGCGGAGATGACACCATTAAACTCTGGAAAAAAGATGGAACTTTACTTCATACTCTAACCGGACATACTAACGATATTGTCAACCATAACTTCAGCCCAAACGGTCAAATTCTAGCTTCTGCAAGTCGAGATGGTACGATTAAACTGTGGAAAAAAGATGGCACTTTACTTAATACTCTAACAGATCATCAGGCGATAGTTAATCATGTGACTTTCAGCCCAGACGGACAGACCCTTGCTTCTGCGAGCGACGACGGCACCATTAAACTGTGGAAAAAACAGGGTATTTTGCTCAAAACCATTGAGGATAACGGGCCAATTAGTAGCGTTAGTTTTAGCCAGGACGGACAGACTATTGCTTCTGGAAGTATGGATGGAACAGTTAAACTGTGGAAAAAAGATGGCACTTTTCTGAAAAGTTTTTCTGCACATAACGGGCTGGTGATTAATGTTAATTTTAGCCCGGATGGTGAGATGATTGGCTCGTCGAGTGCTGACAAAACGGTTAAGCTTTGGAAACCTGATGGCACTTTAATAGGAACTTTTGAGCATAATGCACAGGCTTTGAAGGTTAATTTTAGCGCCGATAGTCAGATGATTGTCTCATCGAGCGCTGACAACCTGGTAAAAATTTGGAAGCGGGATGGCACATTGCTGAAAACTCTGACGGGACGGAGTGTGAATTTTAGTCCCGATGGTCAAACTTTGGCTTTTGCTCGTCTTGACCATTCTATTGAACTGTGGAAGTGGAATACTAGCCTACGCCAAACTTTAATCGGGCCAACAGATATTATTTTGGGTCTAAGTTTTAGTCCCAATGGTGAGGCGTTGGTTTCTGCGAGTCCTGATAAGAAAGCTCAACTTTGGAAGCCGAATGGTCGTTTGTTGACCACATTTTCTGGACATCAAGATATCGTTTTTGGGATTAATTTTAGTTCCGATGGTCAGAAAATTGTTTCGGGAAGTTGGGACAATACGGTGAAAGTTTGGAATGTTGATGGCACCTTGCTCAATACTTTTTCTGGGCATAAAGCTTCAGTTTATACTGTTAGTTTTAGCCCCGATAGTCAGATCATTGTCTCGGGTAGTAATGACACTACGGTGAAACTTTGGCGTCAAGATGGTACTTTGCTCAATACCCTTTCTGGGCATAATGCGGGAATTTCTGGTATTAGTTGGAATTCTGATGAGCAAATCTTTGTCACCAGTAGTATAGATGGTACGGTTAAACTCTGGAAAATTGATGGAACTTTGCTTAATAATTTTTCTGAACATAGCACTTCAGTTTATAACGTTGATTTTCACCCCGATGGTCAAACTTTAACTTCGGCGAGCGCCAATGGCGTGATAAAAGTTTGGAAACCTGATGGCACTTTAATTCACTCTTGGACGGGACATAATCTCGCCGTTAATAGTATTCGTTTTAGCCCAAATGGTTCAACGATCGCTTCGGCAAGTGATGATAAAATGGTTAAATTCTGGAAACCTGATGGCACTTGGCGGGCGACTCTACCGGGGCATCTTGGGGCGGTGCGTAGTCTCAGTTTTAGCCCCGATAACAAGACTTTGGCATCGGGTGGCGATGATAAGACGATAATTTTGTGGAACTTGGAAGGATTAGAAGTCAATGGTTTATTAAAGCATAGTTGCAATTGGTTACAGGACTATTTCAATAATTCTAATGTTGATCTGAGTCAGGAAGATCGACGTGTCTGTGACGGTATTAAAACTTCTGGTTCTTAAAATAAAGATAAGAGAAATTAGGATTTAGTTGATCGCCAGTACACCCCAAAAACCGGGTTTCTCTGAGAAACCGGGTTTTTAATCCCCACGCTGATCAGGTACAATAAATCAAAGATAGAAAGGGTGAAATACCCGCAATACAGGCTGATCTGATTATGAGCAACGGAACACTATTTGATAAGGTTTGGGACTTGCATAGGGTTGGAACTTTACCCTCAGGTCAAACTCAACTCTTCATCGGTTTGCACCTGATCCACGAAGTTACCAGTCCTCAAGCTTTCGCCATGCTGCGTGAACGAAATTTACAGGTGCTATATCCCGATCGCACCGTCGCCACTGTCGATCATATCGTTCCGACTGAAAACCAAGCCCGTCCCTTTGTGGATGTCTTGGCCGAAGAGATGATGCAAGCCCTAGAAAAAAGCTGCAAAGACTACGGCATCCGCTTTTATAATATTGGTTCGGGTGATCAAGGAATTGTTCATGCGATCGCCCCAGAACAAGGCCTCACACAGCCGGGAATGACGATCGCTTGTGGGGACTCACACACCTCGACTCATGGCGCTTTTGGGGCAATTGCGTTTGGGATCGGCACCTCCCAAGTGCGGGATGTGTTGGCGTCTCAAACTTTAGCCCTGTCTAAGTTAAAAGTTCGTCGGATCGAAGTCAATGGCGAGTTAAACCCCGGTGTTTATGCTAAAGATGTGATTCTGCATATTATCCGTAAACTGGGTGTTAATGGCGGTGTGGGCTACGCCTATGAATTTGCGGGGAGTACCCTAGCGGCGATGTCGATGGAAGAACGGATGACCATCTGCAATATGTCCATTGAAGGCGGCGCCCGGTGTGGTTATGTTAACCCAGATCAGGTAACGTTTGACTACCTCCAGGGGAGAGATTTTGCACCCATTGGGGAAAATTGGGATAAAGCCGTGAGTTGGTGGCAGAGTCTCCACAGTGATGCGGATGCGGTTTATGATGATGTGGTGACGTTTGATGCGGCGGAGATTTCCCCGACAGTAACCTGGGGAATTACACCCGGTCAGGGAATAGCTGTCGATGAGACTATCCCCAGTTTAGACAGTTTTGAGATAAGCGATCGCGATGTCGCCCAGGAAGCTTACCGTTATATGGAGTTTTCCCCCGGTACCCCGATAAAAGGCACAAAAGTTGATGTTTGTTTTATTGGCAGTTGTACCAACGGACGGTTAAGTGATTTGCGAGAAGCGGCGAAATTTGCCCAAGGACGTCATGTGGCAAATGGGGTGAAAGCCTTTGTGGTTCCGGCTTCTGAACGGATTAAAAAACAAGCCGAAGCCGAAGGACTGGATCAAATTTTTCAAGAAGCGGGTTTTGAATGGCGTGAGGCGGGATGTTCGATGTGTTTGGCGATGAACCCCGATAAGCTGCAAGGAAATCAAATGAGTGCGTCTTCCTCTAATCGTAATTTTAAAGGGCGTCAGGGTTCGTCTACGGGGCGGACGTTGTTGATGAGTCCGGCGATGGTGGTAGCCGCAGCAGTCAAGGGCGAAGTAACAGATATCCGCGAGTTGTTGTAAAAACAGGTTGATTTTTGAAAGGAAAAAATGAGTCAAATTCAAAGTATTTCAGGACGGGGTATTCCTTTAGTTGGGAGTGATATTGATACTGATCGAATTATTCCAGCGCGGTTTTTACGCTGTGTAACGTTTGATGGGTTGGGGGAACAGGTTTTTGCCGATGATCGCCAACAAACTCAGGGAAATCACCCGTTTGATTTACCCCAATATCAAGGGGCGAATATTTTAGTTGTTAATGGTAATTTTGGCTGTGGTTCATCGCGGGAACACGCGCCGCAAGCGTTGTCAAAATGGGGAATTCAAGCAATAATTGGGGAAAGTTTTGCTGAGATTTTCTTCGGAAATTGTGTGGCGATTGGGGTGCCTTGTGTAATAGCAACGCCGGAACAGGTTCAACAATTACAACAAGCCCTACAAACTGACCCCCAACTTCCGATGGCGGTGAATTTAGAAGAAAAACGGGTGCAATGTGGGGATTTAACCCTTGCGGTGAACATGAACGCCGGAGCGCAACAAATGTTCCTGAGTGGAACCTGGGATAGTTGTGGTCAATTGTTGGCAAATGTGAAGCAAATTCAAACAACGGCAAGTCAACTGCCTTATATGCGGATAGCCAAACTGTAACCCTTGCCACTACGTTCTCACCTTTTACTCAAGCCACAATAAGTTGAGGAATTGAGTAAGCAAGAAAAAAGACCCTCTCGCTGGGTCTTTTGTGTTACTTATGATGTACTTAATTGGATATGCTGGCTCTTTCTCCTTTATTCTAGCTGATAAATGACTTTTAGTACACTTTGAATCAATTCGTTTTCTAAGTCAAATCCTAGTCGCTCCAGTTCATCTTTAGCTAGCTCTAAAGACAATGGTTGCTTAGAATGGTTCAACAGGATATCAACAGTAGTTTGTAGGTTCTTACGCTTCTTGTAGGTGCTGTCATTTTGCTGCACAGAGTGACCCATAGACCTTGCTCGGATTTCTTGTGGCACTCCATACATTTCGCCTAGCTGATTGCCCAAGTGTCTGAAAGCATATATTTCTGTAGCAGGTGCTTTGTGCCGATTCATGTAACTGGAATGAATCCCGTTAAATCCCGTGCAAATATTTTCAGGTAAACTGTTGGGTCTAGGCTTATATTGGTACAAACTAATTTCACGAATCTGTAGTAATTCAATAATTTCTGGGTTTGTTGTAACTGGCTTACAGACACGACCTCCAGTTTTAATTGACGTTCCAAAATAAGTAAAGTCACCCAATACTAGCAACAAGGTTTTGTTACTAGGGTCACTAATAGCAGGAATAGTTACACCATCTTTTGTGTAAGGTTTGTCAAGGTTGATAGCAGCCGCTATTTCACTAGGACGCAATGCGTAAAGGATACACATTGATGTTACCCATAGCCAGCTTTTACGAGCTAAAGTATCACGTCCCCTTCTTAGATTTTTATTTGTTACCATTTCACGCCAATCTAAAAACTCTTGCCACGATACAGACTGTTTGTCTTTGAATTTAGTCTGTTCTGGGTCAATCTCCCCAAAGCGTTCTAGTAACTGCTTGTTGTTTGGGCATTTCTCAGCAATCTTTCGTAATGCGTAATAGCATTTCTTAAAACTATTGACTCCCTGTTTGTATGTGAACAAAGCAGTTTTTAATTCTTGCCACGTAGGATATTTATCCCAGTCAGGAAGCTTTTTGAAGTAATCTAAATTTCCCTTTTTCCATGTACTAGCGTCGTTTGGAATATCACGAGAACGAGGACGCTTGGTGTTTACGTTTACTCCATCAAAATATTCATCCTCAAGTTCTTGAATAATCTCGCGATAGGTTTTGAGGTCATTAACAAGCTCGTTAACCTCTTTAATTTCTCGTTTAAACCATTCATCAAACTCTGAGGCAGTAGTGAGCTTATTGAACGCATCTTTAATTTTCCATGCCTTGTCACGGGCTTGGTAAACGCCTGATTCATCAAATGGTACATTCACATCTTGGGGGACGCGAGTTCCAGTGAAAGGGTTTTTGAACTGTAGGTATAAATACTTGTTGTTTGAGATGTGAAAACTAATGCCCTTGGGCATCTGTCCACCCTTCTTCAGTTCCTCTGTTTTTTTCTTGACTGCCTTAATGTTTTCTAGAACAGCCTCATACCCCTTGTAAGACCCGGCTCCACCGATGGAATCGTTGTTACTCATTTTTTACTCAATTCCTCAACTTATTGTGGCTTGAGTAAAAGGTGAGAACGTAGTGGCAAGGGTTACAGTTTGGCTATCCGCCTTATATTCACTGGGCAAATGCCGCAGTAAGCTGATTAATTGTGGCGATCGCATTTCCTGGTTTTACGGATTTGAAACGAACCTATCAACCGTATTTCCTCGCATATAGCCTATCGCCATTCACTCCTCACCCTGAAAATCAATCTAGATCGTGATCCTTCAAATGCCTAAGACTTTCCGCAACATTGCTTCGTCTTTGGGTTTAGCTGAAAAACGACCTTTTTCTAAATCCCGTATCCAGCTTTGACTCTTTCCCGCCATTTCTGCTAACAGCCTTTGACTAATTCCTTGGCGTTTTCGGGCGTTAGCGATTTGATTGGCGGATAAACCCATTGGGGTAGACGTTGGGGTTTTGCGGGCGATGCGGTTTGTCTTTTTCTTGTCGAGTTTGGCGAGTTGCTGTTCCCACTCGGGCGGGAGATTAAACCAAGAAATGCGGGCTTTCATCAAGCGATTCCATTTTCCTCGGGGACTCGAATCAGTCAGGCGTTGATCTTGGCTACCATCATTGATCCAAAAATCGAGGGCTTCTTCTGCATCATCGGGTAATTCGGCGAGTTTAGCCCAAAGGGGTTGGATTTCTGGGACGTAAGTTGTCGCGTCAAACAAGGGTTTCAAGCCATAGTGATTGAGGACTTCGAGATCACTTTCAAAGCAGCGAATTAGGCGTTTGCGGTTTTCACTGTGGAGGCTGGCTTGAGACATTTTTTCCTCACCGTAGGCGACTCGCATTAAGGTGGGAATGGTGATGCACTGTTTTCTTCCCATTTTGGCTTTGAATAATAGCCACAGCATCATTCGGGCGGCGCCGATGTGTTGTTGCCAGATACTCATCACACTACTGAGTAAGAACTTCGGCAGTGTACCGTATTGATAAAAAGCGGTACGTTTACGATAGTCGTTTTTGTTGAGGAAATATTGCGCCCAAGCCCCGGCTTTGACGGTGAAGGTTAAACCCGTGAGATATTTGTTGCCTTCGGTATCTTTTTGAAAGTGATGTTTGATATTGAGTAAATGCCAGAGACGATCTTCGGGGACTGAGAAGCCTCTGACTTGGCCCTGTTGCGGCCAATCAATCGAGGTCAGGATTTGACAGGGTTGTTGGGCGAGGGCTTTGATCAGGGTGAGTTTGGTGGCTTTACTGAGATCTTTGCGTTTGTCGAGTCCGAGATATTGTTCGATTTGGCGATCGCTGATCACAAATTCCTGTTCCCAAGGTCGATCTACGGTGGTGGCATAGGCGGCATAAATCAGATGCAAACAAGCGGATCGAATATCGATTCCTTCAATGGCGGCTAATGCGGCTTCTTGTTCGAGTATTTTGGGGCTATCAGATTCGATGTCATCGGTAAGTCGGAAGACTATTGCCCCTCCACCTTGTTTAACGGTTCGTTCGTAGTAGGGTTGACCCTGAGCGTTGAGTTGCCAAGGAACTTGGCTGGCGCTGGTGAGTAAGTTGCAGGCTTCCCAGACCACCATTGAGGAAGCGAAGGGATTATTCTTTCCATTGAGAAAAATATCGGGACTGGTTGGCATCCGAACGGTAGCTTTATAGCGCCCTTTTTTCGGTTGCAAGGGAACCGGACAACTAATCGGACATTGAACCACACAGAGCGGCTCTGGATAAAAACCTTCGCAGTGGTTACAGAGTGTGGGATCGATCCACAGTTGTCCTTCGACTTGTTTTATGGCATCTGTCGGACAGTCCGTTTGACAGGTTCCACATCCAGAGCAATTTTCAGGAATTGAATAAGACATCTGTTTAGAGGGATAAGAAGACACTAAAACAACCATCTAAGCTTGGGAGCCGGATTGAATTGACTAACCTTTGTGCTGAACTTGATCTTGAAAGAGCTGCTTTTGGATGAACTTAATAATCCGATTGAATGGGGGTTAACCCTTCAAATATTCCTCAGTTCTTTCTTAAGAGTTAGTCCAAGTTTTAGGCTAGAAAAAACACATTCCGATCTCGCATAATGAGCATCCCAATCTTGCATATACTCTCTGGGGAGCAGCTTGGACAAGAATTTAGAATCTAGATTAGAATAAGTAGTTAGAGTTAGTATTGCAACTTGTGGATACTCCAGTTAGGGCAATATTTGAGTCGTTTTCATTGCTACATATAGAGAATTAACTCATTGATTAACCCTAACCTATTTAACATTCTCTTAAGAACGGTTTTCATCATTTGCTCATAATGAACATTTTATTAAAAAATTTGGTTCGTTATAAACCTTTTTTCGGAAAATAATCAGCAACAATACTTCATCAATTTTTGTATCAATAGAAAGTCAGTGAATGGGTGAATAAATCTTGCTCGAAAGATCAGCAACAATACTTCATCAATTTTTGTATCGACAGAGAGTCCCTAGACAGAGAGAGGTTTTTCAAACAGTTCTGTATAAGCCGGAGACTGTCACCGCCTCAATTCTTGATTTTTAATGAATTTTGAACTTCCCTCGTTCGGGTTGAAGTCGGCTGTCTCTATAGACTTTGAACGGGAAAAATTAGTCAATTATTTTATTGTACATAGAGTTTTGCAGTATAATAAGTTTTTTAATCAAATCTTTGTTTTCTGTCAAATATGAATATCACATCAGAAAACCGAACAGTGAACGCTGAAATCTTAGTGATTGATGATACGGTAGGCGGCTTACAATTACTCCCTAGATTATTACGCAGAACGGGTTATCAAGTTCGAGTGGCTACGAGCGTAAATATTGCACTTCAAGAAATAAAAAAGTTACCGCCCGATCTGATTTTACTGGAAATTATGATGCCCGAAATGAGTGGCTATGAAGTCTGTCAACTCCTCAAATCCAATCCGGAAACTCAGGAAATCCCCGTAATTTTCATCAGTCCCATGAATGAATTAGTGGATCGAGTTAAAGCCTTTAAAGTGGGGGGAGTAGACTATATTACAAAGCCCTTTCAAGTTAAAGAAGTTTTAGCTCGGGTTCAGGTGCAATTAGAAAATCGTTTCTTACGGCAAAATCTTCAAGAAAAAAATATAGAATTGTCTCAAGCTCTATCGCAAATTCAAGCGACGCAAAATCACCTAATTCAATCGGAAAAAATGGCGGCATTAGGACAATTGCTTGCCAGTATTGCCCATGAAATAAATACGCCTTTAGGGGCGATTTTAGCCTCAAGCAATAATTCTAAAACCGCTTTAAAAGAGTTTTTAGAAAAACTGCCTCAACTCATTTACGAAATGTCATCAGAACAGCAAAAGCAATTCTTTGCTTTGCTTAATTGTTCGCTCAAGGCAGAAAAACGGAAATTAAATAGTAAAGAAAAGCGTCAATTTAAGCGAGATATCACTCGGACACTTGAAGAACAGGAAATCTCACAAGCTCGGCGAATTGCAGATACTTTAATTGATCTAGAAATTTATGAAAATATTGAATCTTTTTTTCCGCTATTCAAAAATAATGAAGCGGACTGGATCTTACAACAAGTGTATAATTTAATTTGCCTCAAAATCAATAGTCAAAATATTGTGATGGCTGTTGAACGGGTTACAAAAATTGTATTTGCACTCAAAAGCTATGCTCGTTATGATAATAGTGGTCAAAAACAGTTGGTTCAAATCACTGAGGGTTTAGAAACGGTTTTAGAACTGTATCGAAATCAATTATCTTCAGGAATTGAACTGATTCGAGACTATCAGCCTATACCTGCCATCTGGTGTTATCCTGATGAATTAAACCAGGTTTGGACTAATTTGATTCACAATGGGATTCATGCGATGCAGGGTAAAGGCTGCTTACAAATTAGAGTTTCTGAACAGAAAGGGGGTGTGGTTGTTGCAATAACAGACTCAGGCGAAGGGATTTCTCCTCAAGTTCAGCCGAGAATCTTTGAACCCTTCTTCACCACAAAGCCTGTAGGAGAAGGAAGTGGTTTGGGATTGGATATTGCGCGTAAAATTATTGAAAAGCATCAGGGTCAAATTGAGTTTGAAAGTCAACCCGGACAGACAACATTTGAGGTCTGGTTACCGATGGACAATATCCAACCCCCAGGGCTAAAGTCCTAGTTACCCAGGGAGGAGAAATCAAAAAAATTCTTTGTGGCAATCGTTCTAAACATTTATTAAAACAACAGGTTATTATCATGTCAGAGAAAGCAATTGTATGTGTTGATGATGAGGTGATAATTTTAGAAAGCCTCAAAGAGCAACTGAAAAGACGATTTGGAAGTCGATATTTGTATGAAATTGCTGAAAGTGTAGAAGAAGCCTGGGAAATTATTGAAGAACTTAAGGAGGAAGACATTGAAATTTTAATGATTATTTCAGATTGGTTAATGCCTGAAATGAAAGGAGATGAGTTTTTAATTAAAGTCCATGAAAAATATCCAAAAATTGTGACTGTGATGTTAACAGGTCAAGCGGATAATATAGCGGTGAGACGCGCTCAAGATAATGCGAATTTGTACCGTTGTTTATATAAACCTTGGAATGAAGAGGATTTGGTTAATATTATTTCCTCAGCTTTATACTAATCTATGAGTAATCTGGCAATATTATGTGTTGATGATCAAGGGTCTATTTTACTCTGTCTCACAGAGCTACTGAAGCGATATCTGGGAGAACACTATGAAATTATTGAAGCTCAAAGTGGAGAAGCGGCTCTGGAAATTTTAGAAGATCTTGAAGAAGAAGGATTAGAAATTGCCTTACTGATTGTCGATCAAATTATGCCAGGAATGAAGGGAGATGAACTGCTGGTAAAAGTTCATGATCAATATCCCACAGCCTTAAAAATTATGCTAACTGGAGGCACGGATACTCAGCCTGTTATTCGAGCAATTAATGAAGCGAATTTGTATCGCTATATTACGAAACCTTGGGATGAAACGGACTTAATTTTAACGGTTAGGGAGGCTCTGAGACGTTATTCTCAAGAGAAAACATTAGCGTTTAAAAATCAGGCTTTAAAACGGTTAAATGCTTCTTTAGAGCAGAAAGTCGCTGAACGAACCTCAGAACTGATTCAAGCTAATCAAAAGCTTAAACAACAAATTAGCGAACGTCAACAAGCCGAAGAAGAATTACAACTTCTGTTAACGTTAAGCCAGGTGATTAGTTCTGCACCCGATTTTGAAACAGCTTTAGAATTTGCATTAGAGACATTTTGTGAGACGACCAACTGGATTTATGGCGAAGTTTGGATTCCGGCTACTAATCAAACCGTTCTCGAATGTAGTCCGATTTGGTATTGCTGTCATGCTCAACAAAATCCTCAAATCATCACTGCAATTGAAACGTTTCGTTCTCACTTAGAAGGAATTACATTTAAACCTGGAGAAGGAATTGCAGGACGAGTTTGGCAGTCGAAACAACCGGAATGGATTGCTAATATCGAAGCGGAAATCGAACCGATTCACATTTTATCGGTTAGTCATCCAATTTTAATTAAAAATCCAGCTAAAAATTATGGTCTAAAAGCTCATTTTGCAGTTCCCATTATGGGAAATAATAGTTTTCAAGTCGAGGAGATTTCAACAGATCCCGTTTTAGCTGTCTTAGTTTTCTTTATGAGGGAGTCACGTCCCCAAGATCAGCGATTTGTTGAGTTAGTTTATGCGGCTACCGCTCAACTCGGGGTGATTCTTCAGCAGAAAAAAGCCGAAGCAGAAATAAAAGCTTTATTTACTGCGATGACAGAAGTTGTGATTGTTTTAGATGATTCTGGGCGGGGGTTAAAACTCGCACCTACTCATCAATCTTTTTATACTCCTGAAGGGATTATTGGGCGAAAATTGTCGGATTATTTCCCTCTTGAAGAAGCGGAACGGTTACTCGGATGTATTCAAACGGCTTTGAAAACAAAACAAGCCGTTCAAGTGGAATATAGTATGACGATTAATCAACGTTTAGTTTGGCTTCTCGGGAGTATTTCACCCTTGACTAAAAATACAGTCATGTGGGTTTCTAGAGACATTAGTCAACGTAAAATTATAGAAGAAGCATTGAAAACCAATGAAGCAAAACTTCGTCATGTCGTTCATAATGTGAGTTCGGCGATTGTACAGTGGGATAAGTTTGGACGGATTTTATTTATTAATGAATATGGCTTAAACTTTTTTGGCTATCAAGAAGCCGAAATTTTAGGACAACCGTTAATGGGAAAATTGCTTCCTGAAGTGGAGACATCGGGGCGAGATTTGCGAAATTTAATCGAAAATATTTGTGAGAATCCTGAACAGTATATTGTTCACGAAAATGAAAATATTCGCCGGAATGGTGAACGGGTTTGGGTGACTTGGATTAATCAACCGATTTTTGATGAAAATGGTCATTTAATTGAAGTATTATCCGTAGCAACTGACACTACTGAACGCCGACTCGCCGAAGAAACCCTGCGACTGGAACGGGAAAAGTCTGAACGATTATTGTTGAATATTTTCCCTAAAAAAATTGTTGAAAGACTCAAAGAAGAAAAACAGGGTTTAATTGCTGAAAAATATGATGAAGTCAGTATTTTATTTGCAGATTTAGTCAATTTTACTGCTCTTTCTGAACGATTAACGCCGATTCAACTGGTTAAACTCCTGAATGAAATTTTTTCGACGTTTGATCAATTAGCGGAAGGTTTAGACTTAGAAAAAATCAAAACCATTGGAGATGCTTACATGATGGCGGCGGGTTTACCTCTACCTCGTGAAGATCATGCAGAAGCCATTGCTGATATGGCTCTTTCTATGCAATTGGTGATTGATCATTTTCCGTTTGCTTATGGTGAAGCGTTGCAAATTCGCATCGGGATTCATCTGGGAAGCGTTGTTGCAGGTGTAATTGGAACCCATAAGTTTATTTACGATTTGTGGGGAGATACGGTTAATATTGCTTACCGCATGGAGTCTTCGGGTGAACCGGGAAAAATTCAAGTTACAGAAGCATTTTATGAACAACTCAAAGACGAATATATTTTTGAAAAACGAGGTTTAATTCCCATCAAAGGAAAAGGAAAAATGATGACTTATTGGTTAATTGGTCGAAAGTGAAAGTATAGTAAAAGGCGCTCATGCAATAGACAATAAGCAATAGAAGTTTAAAAACCCGGTTTCTCAAAGAAACCGGGTTTTTAGGAGGAGGTTTTTGATGTGTAAAATCCAACCATTAACTCGATGCACTGGTATAAAACCGCAACGCAAACCGCCAAAATGTGGCTGAAATATAGAATAACAGAATCGCTAAAATTCCTGAACCGATTATCCAACTGGCTTCGGTTCGACCTAATAGCGTTTCAGCCGGAATTGTCGTTAAAAATGCGACGGGAATAATGAAGGTAAAGAAAAATCGATAAACTGTAGGATAAGCAACCATCGGAAATCGACCTGCTTCTAATAAGCCTCTCAATACTTCAGTCACATTAGAGATTTTCACAAACCAAATACTCATTGATCCCAACACAAACCACAAACTATATAAACTGATCATTCCGAATAAAAGGGGAATAAAACTGATGAAATAATCAGTAATTTTTAAATCTAGTTTACGACTCGCATAAGCAATCATTAAACCCCCAAAGATAAAATCAGGTAGCCCCCAAGGAGAAACGCTGCGAGTGGATAGCCAAAATTGACTACTCATCGGTTTTAATAAGATAAAATCTAGGGTTCCTTCTTGAACGTGGGTGACAATATGATTAAGATTCGGGACTAATATTGTTGCGGAGAATCCTTGCATAAGTGTAAAAATTCCCAATACAATTAATGATTCTTCCCAACTCCAACCTTCAAAGCTATATCCAGTCCGATAAAATAAAAACAACCCAAAAATATTCCCTGCTAGACTCCCTAAACTGCTAATTGTTGTTAAAATAAAGTTAATTCGATATTCTAACTCAGCCGCGATAGCAGTTCTCCAAAACAGTTGTAAAATGTGCAAGTAACGTTTCATTTTTTGTTGTATATTTTGATTTAACTTACTGTAGTCGTTTCTGCATTCTGCGAGTACCGGGATGACGGGGGAGACGCTGACGACGACTACGATTAACCCGAAGTTTAGCGCGAATCGCCTCAGCAATTTCTGTTAACCCCACATCTTCTAAAATATCACTAGCGACTAATTCTCCAGTTTCACAGCCACCTTCCATAAAGCCTTGATATTCTAAAGAGGTGTGTTCTCCTGCGAAAAATAAATTCCCAAATCGTTCCCCTTCAACACCATAAAATCGGGTAAATTCTCCCGGTCGATAACACATATATGATCCTAAACTAAACGGGCTTCCTGTCCAAAATCCACGCTCTGCTTGATTGCGAATTGCTACCGAATTAATACCCGAAAATACTGCTTCTAAGTTGGTATTAAACTGTTGGGCTTGGTCTTGGACTGTTCCCGCGCCGATGGCTATTCCTTGACTCCCACCCGTGTAATTTGTCATCAAACCGACTGTATTAGAAGCATAACGACTGTTGCTGCTTTCCCTGGTATTTTGAAAGCCTAAATCGGTGAAAATATTTCCTCTCGAATTAAAACGAGTTCGCCAGATTTTCTCAGTATATCCGGTAATGATTTTAGAATTTGTTCCATAACCGACTGTATCAATCGCCTCTCGTTTAATTTCGGGTAATTCGACATCAATTTCTATCGTTCTCAAAACACTAAAAGGAACGGTTAGTATCACCCGTTCATAAATGCGTTCAAAACTGCTGATTCCTGAACGTAAACTCACCAAAAAACGACCGCCTGACTGTTCTCTAATTGACTCTAAAACCGTTGTCGTTGCTATCGAACCTGCGACAAATTGAGCGAGTCGTTGGGTGATTTGTTCACTCCCGCCATCGAGATAAAATCGTTCGTCACTGTCTCCAAAAATCTCAAAAGTTCCCGGTTCAGTGCCAATATAATAAATTAAGTTTAACGGCGATTGTTCTTCAGCATTCAAACCAAATTCAATTGTATAGGCAATTCTTAAGAGTTGACGAATCGTTGGTGTTGTCGGAATTTGGTTCAAATATTGGGCTAATGAAATATTATCAATGGCAATTGCGGCTTCATCTTGGCTGGTATAATCTTCAAAATTTTCAATTGCTTCTAAATCGGCTGAGACTTGTGCCGCAACCGGAACAAAATCATTAATAATTTCTTCTAACGAAACTCGCCGCCCTTCAAAAAAATAAGTATCGGGAATTAACCCGGCATCAACAGCCAATAAATCAATTAAAGGCAAGCCTAATTCTTCAGCTAAACTGCGAATACAAGTATGATCGGTATTAATAAATTCTCCGCCCAATTCAGCAATTAAAGGGGTTCCAGCCGCTTTTGTTACTGTATTAATACGCCCTCCAACCCGGTTTCTGGCTTCGATAATTTCTACAGGAATTCCGGCTTGAGTTAAGCGATAAGCGGCTGTTAATCCTGCTATTCCCGCCCCAACAATTAACACCGGAGAAATGCTAGACTGAGCAACAGCCCGATGTCGATATTGTCCCAATGTTGCAGTAGCCATCGCACTGGCACCCGCTAGCCCGATTTGGAGTAAACGGCGACGATTTAAAATAGCGTAAGTTTGGCGATCTTCGTTGTGCATTCCTAACAGTTCATCGCTGGGAATTCCTGTTTTTATCGACAGTTGAGCGATGCGATAAGCCTGACGCAAGACTCGCATTAAAGCAGATTTCGCCATTATTTCACCTCGCTTTTTGGGGTTAAACTCACGGGTTCGGCTCTATTGTTATCCATTGTCATTAAGATGGGTTAAATTCTTAATAAAATTATAAGTTTTCAATTCTTTTTTTGCCAAATTGACAAATAATGGTATGATCAATTTCTCGAATGATGACAGAAAGCTGACCATCAGAACGTTAAGGAATTGACAATCTATGCTCACCTTGGAAGACTTCTTAGATCAAGACTTTTATTTTAGCCAATATCCTAATGTTGAAGGATCAGTCGATGCGGGAGAATATGAAAGCGGACTTGATCATTTTTTACAAGTTGGACAGTTTGAAAGTTTGCAACCCAATCCCTTATTTGATCCAGCTTATTATCGTTCGATTTATACCGATGTTGCAGGTGCAGTTGAACGAGAAGCCATCACCGAAGCAGAACATTTTATCTTATTTGGTCAGTTTGAACAACGAAACCCAAACCCCTTATTTGATACCGCTTATTATTTAGAAAAATATTCTGATGTTCAAACGGCTGTTGAACAACAACAACTCACAACCTTTGAACACTTTTTAAAGTTTGGTCAATTTGAAGGACGAAATCCGAGTGTATTTTTTGATGCTTTATTTTATCAAGAACGTTATCCTGAAGTGATAATAACGATAGAAGATGGCGTTGTCAATAGTTTATTTGAACATTTTATTCGCTTCGGACTTGTTGAGGGAAAATTAGGCGTTTCTCCAGATCCCCGTAATGATTTATCGGGAGCTTTTCAACTGGATACGTTACTCGGAAGTCGCACAGCTATTGAGTCGGTTAGTGAAGAAAATCCGGTGGATCTTTATCGTTTTGTTGTTCCCAATGAAGCCAGTCAAGTCAGTATTCGCTTAAGCCAATTAACGGCTGATGCTGATTTAGAGATTTTACAAGATATCAACTCCAATGAAGTGATCGAATTTGATGAAATTTTAACAACATCAAAAAACTTAGGAATTGCTTCAGAATCTCTAATTTTTGACTCACTGACAACTGGAACTTACTTTGTACGGGTGTCTCAATTTGAAGGAGAAACGGACTATATTTTAACCTTTGATATTACTCCTCTAGTTTAATTGAATGAGCAACAACAACGCGATCGCGTCCCTCCCGTTTGGCTTGATAAAGCGCAGTATCAGCCGCTCAGTTTAAATTTTTCTTGATAGCTATAAAAATAAGTTGTATCTACGGTAACAATATATCTTTCTTGTTGATTTTTTAAAGCTTCTATCAAATAAATCAGTTCTTTAATTTCTGAAATCACCTGATGATTTTGTGAAACCTGTTGGGAAGTCTAAACTCAGCGAAGGGTATTCCAATAAGACAACTCACTAACCGTTGCTAAAATGCTAACAGCTAGTCCACATCCCCCGATAATCATGGTTTTTAATGACCATTTCATAAAGTTTTAATCATTTAATTTGCCATTCGATTCTTTAAAAAAGATGAACTTTCTATCAAGATTGCAGTTCCTTCTTGTAGGGATTTTATCGCTTGCGTTGCTTGTTGAATATTCATCGGTTTAGCAAACAAATATCCCTGTCCCCATTCACATCCCAACGCTTTTAGTTTTTGCCATTGTTCATAGGTTTCAATCCCTTCGGCAACCACCTCCATACCTAAATTATGCGCCAAGGCAATAATTGTTCTAACAATCGCGGCATCCTTGTCATTTTCTCCCAGATTCATCACAAAAGATCGATCAATTTTTAAGCTGTCCAGGGGTAATTCTTGCAAATGACTTAAACAAGAATAACCCGTACCAAAATCATCAATACATAATTGTAAGCCCATCAACTTGGCTTGATCAAGTACACGAGAAGATTTGACTTGTTGTGAGATTAAACAACTCTCGGTAATCTCTAACTTTAAACCAGAACGATCTAACTTATTTTTGACGAGCAATTCTTCCAGGCGAATAAAGAAATTGTCCTGAGTGAGTTGAATTGGAGACAAATTAATATGAAGCACCAAATCAGCACAAACCGGAAACTGTTGTTGCCACTCTCGCCACTGACTTATTGCTGAATTAAAAATCCAGTCTCCCAAATCATAAATTAAACCCGTTTCTTCTGCAATCGGAATAAAAAGTCCTGGTGAAACCATTCCCCGTTCCGAATGTTGCCAACGCACTAAGGCTTCAAACCCCGCTAATTCTCCGCTTGTCAAAGAAACAATTGGTTGATAATGCAAGCAAAATTCTTGATTCTTGATTGCTTTTCGGAGTTCTTGTTCAAGTTGTAACCGTAAGGCAGCTTGTTTTTGCAGATTTGCCGTTAAAACTCGATGACAGCCTCGCCCTGCTTTTTTGGCACTATACATCGCTAAATCTGCATCTCGCAAGACTTCTGCGGGTTCTTTATAGACAAAAGAACTGTGAGTAATCCCAATACTTGCATTAATATGATATTGATAATTTTCCCATTCCAAAGGCAATTTGAACTGATTTAAAATCGTTTCAGCTAAAGAACTTGCTCGCTCAATATGGCAAATATTTTCTAATAAAATCACAAATTCATCGCCACCCAAACGCACCACTGAACCAAAAGATTTTGTACAAGTTTGGAGCAACCGTTGAGCAACTTGATTGAGCAAACCATCCCCGACAATATGCCCCATACTCTCGTTAATGACTTTAAAGTGATCGAGATCAAGATAGATCAGCCCAAAATGAAAGCCACAATCAACTTTTGATCGATCAATTAAATGCTCTAATCGAAACATCAACCAATTGCGATTCGGCAATCCTGTTAAGGTATCATGGCAAGCTAGATATTCTAACTGTTGCTTGCGAGATAATAACTCTTTATGGGTTTTTTGAAGCTGTTCTAGCGTCATAGCTAGCTCTTTTGTTCGTTCATTTACCTGCTGTTCTAACTGTTGATTGAGTTGAGCGAAAGCGGTTTCCGCTTTACTACGTTCAATCACTTCTTGTTTCAGTCTTTGAGTCGTTTGATAGAGTTGTAAATGGAGTTGAATCCGAGCTAAAATTTCTTCAGTATTAAAAGGTTTAGTAATATAATCAACCGCACCTAATTTTAAGCCTTTCAGCTTATCTATTGTTTCTGATAATGCCGTCATAAAAATCACAGGAATTTCGGCTAAACTCGGCTCTGCTTTTATGCGAGAACAGGTTTCAAATCCATCAATTCCTGGCATCATCACATCGAGTAAAATCAGTTCGGGTGGATGACGTTTAATTTTGGCGATCGCACTTTCTCCATCCTGAGCAATCCGAATATCATAGCCCATTGCATCAAGAATATTAAAAAGTACCCCTAAATTTTCCGAGTTATCATCAACGATTAAAATTTTACTTTTCGCACTTGAGGGTTTATTCATGGTTTTGACTCCGATACTTTTCAATCAGTTGACAGATTTCTTTTTCTTGAAAATTATTAGCAAGTCTCAGCAAAGCTTCTGCAAAAGCAGCAGAACTTGAATCAACTTTTATTAAGTCAAGAGCTTGCTGTTTAATTTGTTTAATATTTCCGTCTAGAGCTAACTCATATAAATTTTCGAGTAATAGATTATCAATATCAACTTCCGACTGATCCGCCGAATTTGTCAACTGATCTGATGAAGAATCTTCTTGATGATCTTCCCGGTAAATCCATTCAATCTTGAGTAAATCTTCTAACTTTTTCAGCAAATCTTGAATCTCAACAGGTTTTGTTAAAAAAGCATCACTCCCCGCCTCAAAACATAGCGCTTGATCGGTGCTAAAAACACTCGCAGAACTCGCAATAATTTTGAGATTTTTGTAAGTCGAGTTGTGACGAATCACTTCTATCATTTCCAAGCCTCCCATTTCCGGCATTACGATGTCAATAATCGCTAAATCGGGGTGAAATTCATTGATTTTTTCTAAACCCGCTCTCCCATTATTAGCAATTTCTACCCGAAAGCCAATCGACAACAGAAAATCCTGCAAAAATACAATGTTTTCCATTTTATCATCCACTACCAGAATTTTCGGTGATCTGCCTTTCACCCCCGTAACGATTTTAGAGACTTTACTCGGGTAGTTACCTTGATTGACGACTTCTAGAATCGGTAACTGAAGATAAAACCTAAATAAACTACCCCTATTATATTGGCTCTCAACTTCTAGTTTCGTTTCCATCATCTCTAAAAGTTTTTGAGTAATCGTCAAACCCAAACCCGTTCCCTCTGATTGTTTGTAAGCTTCCGTACCTTGTTCAAAAGGCTGAAATAGGCGATCAATATCCTCGTCAGGAATACCAATTCCTGTATCTTCAACCTTAAACCTGAGTGTAACAAATTCACTGGAGTTGGCAATAGGGGAAACAACCTCTACAGCGAATATCACTTGACCAATTTCCGTAAATTTGATCGCATTACTTAAGAGATTCAACAACACTTGTCGGAGTCGTTTTTTATCGGCTAAACAGTGTAAATAAGAGAGTTGCGAATCTCCTAAATAAGTCCAGCTTAATCCCTTTTCTTCGGCTTTAATCCGAAAGATTGCAACAATTTCTTCTAAAAAAGCATGAAGCCAGACCGAAGTCGGATGTAAATCCATTTTTTTCGCTTCAATTTTTGCCAAATCTAAAATATCATTAATTAAGTCCAGTAAATGTTCACCACACTTTTGAATCGTCGCTAAACTTTGCTTTTGTTGAGGCGTTAAACTTTTATCTTGTTGAAGAATTTGGCTATAGCCTAAAATCCCATTCAAGGGTGTTCGTAGTTCGTGACTCATCTGAGCCAGAAACGTACTTTTAGCTTGGTTGGCAGCATCGGCTATTGCTTTCGCCTCTTGCAAAGCCTGGTTAGTGGCTTCTAAGGCGGTTGTACGGATTTTTACTCGTTCTTCAAGGCGTTGGTTCAACTCTCGTATATCTTGTTCAATTCGTCGTCGCTGAAGCGTTATCGCCAGTTGATTTCCTAATGAATAAACTAACTCGATTAAATGCTGATCTCGCTCGCGCTCTTTTTGAGAATAGAAGATAAAAATAGCGACAATTTTAGTCTCTAACTGAATCGGAATTGCCAAGGCTGTTTCTAATTGAACAGACTCAGCCAATGCTCGACGCACATAAACCGAATCAACTTGCTTTGATAAAGGGCATAACCATTCCGGTTTTTGAGTCGCCCACACCCGCCCAGGAACTCCTTCATTCTGGCGAAAAGTTAAATTTTTACTTCCCAAGAAAAAGGGTTCTAAATCAGGATTATTGCTATAGAAATGAGAACACAATTCTAGGCGTTGTGTTTCTTCTTCCGGTATCCAAGCTTCTGCATAATCCCAACTAATCGATTCACAAATAAACGATAAAGCAATTTCTAACGCCTGATCCAAATCCTCAGCCGCCGTCATCGCTTGATTGATCTTATACAAAAGACGTTGCTTTTCTTCGCTTTGTTTGCGTGAGGTCACATCAATCCCAACTCCCCAACTTGACCATCCCGGAACTGGATAAATATCAGAAATATTCGTCCAACTAATGGTTTTAATCTTGCCATCTTTAGCCGTTAAATTCCATTCCCAATCATAATAGTTATTTCCTCTAGTGTTCCAATCTTCTATCATCTGTTTGCGGTAGTTTTCCTCGGGATATAATAACTTAACAGCATCGGGATTTCCAATGATTTCATCTGCGGTATATCCCGAAATTTTTTCACAGGCTTTATTCCAAGCGATAATATTTCCTTCCTCATCAAAAGCATCGAGCATCACGCTCATATTTTCTAACACTTGACGCAAGCGATTTTCACTTTCACGGAGCTTTTCTTCGTCGCGTTTGCGTTCTGTAATATCCTGACCAATGCCAATAATTTTCCCATCAAATAGAGTAATATTCATCCAAGTTTGGTCAGTCAATTTTCCGTCTCGCACCCGAACTTTCATATCGACCCAACTTCCAAATTCTGCTTGCAGCTTTTCCGCAAGATATTGACGGTATTCTGGGTCAGGAAAAGCATCAGCCCAAACATCAAACTGGCTAATTTCTTCAAACTGATAGCCCGAAACTTTTTCCCATTCTCGGTTGACCCAGATAAAGTTAGACTGACTATCCATCAAAACAATCATTACAGGAATATTATCAACGATATTTTGTAAGAGTTCTTTTTGCTCCTTCAGGGCAATTTCTGTATGTTTGCGTGAGGTAATATCGTAGTTAATCCCCACCATCCGCAGGGGTTCACCTGTTTGATTTCGTTGAATGAGAGCATCAGCTTTTATATAGCGAATTGAACCATCAGGATGAACAACTCGAAATTCTGTATCATAATCCTTTTCTCCTTTCAAAACCTGTTCAATCAACAACTCTAACTCCCCTCTATCATCCTCATGTAAACTCTGTTTCCAGGCTTGAACAACACCACTAAAGTTTGAGAGTTCAACTCCATAAAGTTCATACATTCGTTTATCCCAAGTTAAGATATTGTTGACAATATCCCATTCCCAAATCCCAATCTCCCCTGACTTGATCGCTAATTGTAAGCGTTCAGAAAGCTTGCTTAATTGTTCTTCTGCTTGTTTGTGAGCCGTAATATCTTGAGCAATACCAACAGTACGATAAACTTCTCCCTCTTGGCTAGAAAGCGGAAACGTTTTTGACAAAATCCAACGAACTTCTCCATCGGGTCGAATGATGCGATATTCTCCTGCAAATTCACCCGAATTCATAAAAGCAGTGAATTTTTCTAAAATCAGTTTTTGGTCATCTGGATGGATATCATCAAACCAAGCATCATATCTTTGGTAGATTTCTTGACAACTACGCCCCCAAATCTTTTCGTAGGCAGGGTTAATATAAAGCATTTGGGGCGGATTCAGTGAATGCACAAAAAAAACATCCTCTACATTTTCAGCAATTTGCCTAAATTTTTCCTCGCTTTCTCGTCTAGCTTGGCGAGTTCGTAAGTTGATAATTCCATAGGTTAGGTCATCAGCGAGTTCTTGGAGTAAGGAAATTTTTGACTTTTCAAAGGCTTCTTTTTCAGTCGATTCGAGTACCAACACCCCAAAAACTTCCGAGAAAATAAGCGATGAATCACTCAAGTCTTCAATATTCTCTTCTTTTCTTCTAATTAGAGGAAAGTTTGCTCTATAAATCACGTTTTGCTGAAGTGAGTCTATCAAACAGCAAGCAACGTTATACATTCCCGTTTGCAGAACCGTTGTGATCGAACTATCTCTGTTATTAAATAGCGCTTGACAACAAGCCAGATTTGATGATCCCTCAGCACGGCTATAAGCCACCCAATTGATGCTTTCATCATCCGGTTGAACATATCCGACTCGGACTTGTTGAAAGCCGCCAATTTTAATCAAAATCTGACAAATTTCACTCAAGAGTTCTTGTTCAGTTTTCGCTCGGACTAGGGCTTGGTTGCACTCGCTCAAAGTGGTTAGCGCTCGGTTAAGTTGTTGAATATCATTGAGTTGTCGGGTTCTACCTTGCAGCAAATACACCATAAACCCCAACAACCCTGAGATGGGTATCCCCCCGCAGAGAATCGCCGTAGAAAGGTAAGAATAATGTTCTCTGAGTATTTTTGAGCTAGGGATGATCTCGAGCTTCCAAGAAGCCCCTGCTACTTCTACTGGGAGTATTTGCGTATAGGCGATTTGCTGCGGTGAGATTTTCCCAGTCTCTTTGGGCGGATTTGTGTTATAAATTTTATTTCCATCTTCAACCAGAACAATGTGATAATTTTGGATTTGAGCAAGTTCTGTCAGTAGCTTATTAAATAAACAATCAACATCAATGACTGCCACTAACCAGCCTTGAAATATTTGGTCTTTAAATAAGGGAACATAAACCAGCAATCCACCATTCAAAGTTTGATTAAAATAGTTGAGTTCAACCCGATCGCTAATTTGAGTTTCAGCAAAAATTTTAGACTGAGTGATTACCCGTTGTTGCTGGAGTTTGATCTGGTCATTCAAGCGAGTAACGTTATCTGTTTTGAAAGTCGGAATTACCGAGATCACCTGAAAGTCGGGATCAACACGTGCTAAAGCCAATAGATAAGGAAAAGATTTTAAATAGCTTTTGGAGTCAGTTTGCCACAGATTAGGGACTTGCTCACTCCATAATATTAAACGATCCCCCATGTGTTCGAGGGTTAATATTTTATCTCCTAAGCGACTTTTTAAAGCCACTTCGATTACCTGTGACTCCGATTGTATCAACTCCAGAAATTGACTGCGCTCACGCATCATAACTTGTCGCCCCAGAACCATTGCAACAATGCTAAAGTTTAACCCCACTAACACCGATAACCAAGGGGACTTTAGCCAAGTTTTTTGAAGATGCTGCAACTGAAAACCCATAAAATTAGTGGACTTTTTTCTGCGGTTTTTTTGTTTGTATCTGGGGTAAAAATCTCCGAATTAATGCGTCTTAAAAATTTACAATAAACCCTAGATTCTGCCGACGATATTCTCTCAACACTTGAGAAATTTTACAACCACAATTAACGCTTAAAAGTGGAGCAATACACTAGATTGAGTCTGATTAATCCAGAGGAAATTTAAAAAATACTATTTCAATTGGATGAAAGTTGATGACCCAAAAAATCTAACACTTAAGTTTTATGTATATCATAAGTTAGATTGATTTAAATTAGGTTAAGAATTTTTTATGTTTATAAATCTATACTCGATATTTTGTATTTATTTATACTGTTTTTAAT
>NZ_LATL02000059.1 GCF_000972705.2 Limnoraphis robusta CS-951
CTATTGAAAATGTAATTAAACTTGAGCCTGAAGATATTTTATCCCGAAAAATTAAAAGCATGATTTTATATAAATTAGAACGTTATGAAGAGGTATTACTATGTTTAGAACAAGCAATTGAGCTTGATTGTGAAGATATTCAATTATGGGTAAGTCGAGGTAGAGTTCTGTGTGTACTAGAAAACTATGAAGAAATGTTAGTATCTTTTAAAAATGTAATTAAACTTGAGCCTGAACATCTTTTTGCATGGGAAGTTCAAGGTATGATTCTGTATGAGTCAGAGCGATATGAAGAAGCACTACAATGTTTTGATAGAGTAATAGAACTGAATAGTGAAGACTCAGATGCTTTATTCAAAAAAGCTGAGTTGTTAGTGATTATGAATCGTTGGACTGAAGGCTTTGAAATTCTAGATTTGGCACTTAACACTTTAGAAGATTTGAGTGAACCCGAAAATATTGCTACAGGGATAATAGTTAAGAACCTATTTAAAAGTACAAATGATTTAACTGTCTGGAGAACACGCATTCAAACGTTAATAGATATCTATGACAAGCATAAAGCATCCTCAATTTTAGGACAAGAGATTGTATTAAGTATTGAATCAATGACAGACATGGTTGGCGAAAAAGCTGCACAAGCTTGGCTAGAAATCTGGAAAGAAATAGTAGGCGATCGCATTCAATTTAAAATTCCTTTAGGCCTGCTTGAAGCTGCTGTTCGCTATCGGAAAACCAAAGGAGATCCGCGAGTTTTACTCAGACTTCCAATTGAGGAACGCAAGTTATTAATGCCGTTGTTAGGACTAGAGGAGTCGGACTAAAACAGTCTTTATTTCCAATTTTCCCAAGAACGGTTAAAAATAGAAGTTTGCGGGAAATAAATCTGATTATCGGTGTCTTGAATTCTTCGTTTCAACACTTCTAACTGGGGTTCATGCAAGGGTAAATCATCGACTAATTCATAGGGTTTAATCCCCGTTTCTAAGGCAAAATCTGCGGTAATTCCGGCTGCAACTCCCGAAGACCATTCAAAGGAATGAACCCGATAAGCTGCTGCTGCAACATGACTGGTTGCAATACTTTTCCCGACCACTAATAAGTTATCAATCTCTTGAGGAATCATCGCCCGTAGGGGAATTTGAAAGGGATAAGCCGCCCCTTGTCCGAGTCTTTCGCCTTGTCTTTCGGTATTTCCTGGCGCCTCTGGGGGGGTTTTGGTCATGCAGGGATGAAAATCAATTGCATAGTGACCAATTCCAACAGTATCGGGATAAATAGTCGCCCGTGATTTTGGGTTTGTTTCTTCAATGGTTTGCATTCCACTTAATAACGCCGGAAGTTCTAATCCTGCTAACCCCGCCCATAAAGCCCGATAATCTTCTGAGGATAAATTATCTTGATAAAATTCCTTGCGAAAATCATTGCGAGAAATATCGATTTCGGTGATTTCAAACCCCTCTGGAAAGCCCCAACTCGGACGACCAATTACCCGTCTCCCTTCGCGAATATAGGGATATTTTGATAACCCATGAACCGTTCCCATCGGTGAGTCTAACCCGGTAACATAACGATGATTGGGATTGGGTTTTTTAACGCCATCTCCCAGTTGAGAATCTGTAGTTCCGACGACTAACCAATAAAAATAACCAATAGCATTTTCTTCACCTTGTCGTAAGGCTTCTGTTCGGAGTCCGCCCATCCATTCACCCGCTTCTAACTGACCCATTGTTTGCAGTTGGTTTCGAGTAAAAATAAAATTATCTTCGGGATTTCCGGGGCGATAATCATTTCCCCACGTCCAGTTTTGCATGGAAATATCACCGGGATAAATCGGCCATTCTCGGACATTTCCGGGACGGGGTTCGTCGGGGTTCATGCTGTGAATTCGGCGATAAGTATAAACGAGATTAAAATTAGCCAATCGTTCTAATTCATAACTGTAATAGGGGGAATATTTTTGATAGAATGAGGGGAGTTTGTGGGCTTGCGGTTCGGCGGTGGCTTCCATCGCAAAGGTGTAAGTAAATCCTTGTGTACAGTAGGGCGCACCGGAAATACTCGAAGATGTCGGTTCAAAGGGTGTTCGTTGATCAACGCCTAAGCGATAGGGAACATCTGTTAACCCTAATATTTCTCCGGTTTCTGTTGCTTCCACAACATACCATCTCACCCCCCTTTCCAAGGGGGGATTGGGGGGATTTTCATTTTCTGAGGAATTACTCGGGGGATTAAAACGAATAATTGTTTTATTTAAACGAGGCGAATCTTCATAACGATAAGCATCATCAATAATTTGGGATAAAGGTTCAGTATTCAGGGGCGGTGTTCCAGGGGCGGGTTGATGTTGAATGGCGGTAACGTTGGTAATTTGACCCTCGGAAATTTCTAGATCTTTAACAACCGTTGAAGGAAACCATTGAAGATTTCCCTTGCCTTTTTTGGCGGCATCTTGTAACATTTGAAAGAGGAGTTTATGACCGTCGTAGGGCAGAAAACAAGCTTGACTGACCCAACAAGCCCCAGGATTTAACCGACCATATTTTTCTTCAATTCGTTTGCGTAATTCTAGATAACCCCGAGGGAAATAAAGCAGCGATCGCTGAGTTTCTCGTTCATCTAGGGCGGAGGTACCTTGGGAAGAAATTTGACCTCCAACCCAGTCAGTAATTTCGGTCAAACAAACGGTTCGTCCGGCGAGTAAGGCTTCATAGGCGGTGGCTGATCCGGCTAACCCTCCACCTATTATTAAAATGTCACAAACGACTTCTTGATCAGGTGTGGGAGGCGGTGTAGCAGTGACAGATGTGGCGATCGCACTGACAGAAATCAAACCCGAAATGAGGATAAGAATTTGATGAGTTAACATTCTGAATTCTCACAACTGAGTGATGGATTATTACTCCTATTTAGAAGCAAGGATGTTCATCGCTTCTACCACTTGTTGAGAAACAAACGGTAAAAGTTCAGTGTTTTGACTTTGGGTTTTTCCTTCTGTAAAAACGACCAGTAAATAAGGATATAAACCCGGAATTTCGATATAAGCCGCATCGTGACGAACTTTGCTTGTCTGTCCGGCTTTTGACCACAATTTAGCATTTAAAGGTAAACCCCGCCCTAAAAATTCACTGACTTGATTTTCTGGGTTTTCTGCTAATTCTGCTGGGTCGAGACTACGTTTCATCAACTTCATCATAGTTTGCGAGGTTTGAGGAGAAGCCGCCACTCCACCAACAATACTATGAAGTAAACGGGCTGTCGCGTTTGTCGTCAACATATTGCGATTTTCCATCAATTCTCCCAAGAAAATTCGTTCTCGACCATAGGCGCCATCGCACCAAGTTTTTTGATTGACATTAATCGATTTAAGTTCCGGCCAATTGAGAGATTGAAAGTAGCGGTTAATGATGTTTCGTTGAGTTTTCCACGTCTCAAACGGCCCTGATGATAATTCCGGGCCACTGGTAGTTCCGGTTAACATATCAACCACTAGACTGGTGGCATCGTTACTCGAATTAACTATCATATCATGTGTGGCTCGTTCTAACTCACCAGATGTGGCAATCATGCCTTTTTCTATCCATTCATACAAGGCGACTAAGTAAAACAATTTGACTACACTGGCGGGGTAAATCCGTTCAATACCCCGATAGGCAAAGCCCCGAACCGGATATTTCCAAAATTCTACTGGAGTTAACGCCCCTCCTGTATTGACGGGAATTGGAGGATCATAAACAACCCAAGTCATCGCAATTTGATCGGGGGCTAGTGCTGCAAATTTAGCACAAGTTGCCTCTATAATGGCTTTGCCTAAATTTTCGAGTTGTTCGTCTAGATGAAAAAATGTCATAGCAGAGGATAAAAAATAAGGAATCAGAATCAAAAATTGGGTAGTGACTAAAGTTTGTTATATTTTCCGACCTAAAGATGTCAGTTTTTCTAAGGTATCATTGGCCATTGTACACAATTCACCCTGGATGTCCCCAGAGTCAACGGCACCACCAACCCATGATGATTGACCCATTATCAGACATTGTAGAATATCGCTGCAAAGCAAATCTGAATCTGTATGATTCGAGCGACTGCCAACAGTTGGCGACGCAAGCAGCCACAGGGCGACAGTTGCGAGTTTGTCGGCTAGACTTGGAAAACCCTCGCCAAGCCATTCAGGTTGAACTCTGTGAGGATGACTATCCGGGTTGGTTGGCGATCGCAGATTGGGATCTGATTGAACCCGCCTCAACGGTTTATCAATCTCAACGGCTAGGTGAGGCTGATATTCAACAGAGATTGTCGGCTGTGATTGCGTTTACTCTGGAGGCGATGAATACTCCCAATCATTATCTATGGGGCGGAACAGTTGGACCCCATTATGATTGTTCAGGATTGATACAAGCAGCTTTTGCCTCCCAGGGAATTTGGTTGCCTCGAGATGCCTATCAGCAGGAGGCTTTCACCCACAGGATTTCACTTGACAAAAGTCAGCTCATGCTATCTTGTTTAAAAGTAGGAGATCTGATTTTTTTTGGAACTTCAACTAAGGCAACACACGTCGGATTATATCTGGGAGAAGGGCGTTATATTCACAGTTCTGGCCGAGAAAAAGGTCGAAATGGTATCGGAATTGATGTTATATCAGATAAAGGAGATATTGTAAGTCAGGGATACTATCAGCAATTACGGGGTGCAGGCAGAGTTGTTAACGGTTATCAGTCAGGGACTAAATCTATCTTCGCCCTCAGGAGATGAAACGTGAAAAACTTATTGCGAAAAGTTTGACTTTGAGGGTTAAATCACAATTATCTACGCTCTTAGCATCTATGCTGTTTGAATCTACTGTCAGAGTATTTATGCGATTCGGATGATTTGAAAACGAAGAAAATCCTGTCTGTTAACTGAGGTAAAAATTCCATGAAAAAGTTGATGTCTAGCCTGAAGCCTTATCTGCGGTGGTTAATTCTTGGATTAACAGCATTTTTTCTCGTTCATACCTTGAAAACGAACTGGCAAGAAATTGCGGAAATTCAGATTACCAGTAGCGGATGGTTATGTCTAGCATTGGCTTTTTTGGTGACAATAACGGCTCATTTTTGGTCGGGATGGGTTTGGTTACTGATTTTGCGAGAATTTAAGCAAACGATTAAACAACGTTCAGGATTACAAATTTATCTCAAAACGAATATTGCTAAGTATTTACCGGGAAATATCTGGCATTTTTACGGTAGAATTACAGCCGTTAATAAAGCAGGTGTTTCTCTAGGGCCTGCCACACTCAGCGTTTTACTTGAACCGCTTTTGATGGCGTCGGCGGCGTTGTTAATTGCCCTGATTACTGCACAACAAAAATATTGGGGTTTGCAGATTCTCTGCTTATTAGTTGTGTTAACAGGGGTTCATCCTCGGATTTTAAATCCCATTGTCAATCACTTAAGAAAAATTAAGTGGAAAGTGAGTTCTTCTGAGAATACTTCAGAATTTTGCTATCAGTTAGAACGTTATCCCTTGCGACCCTTGTTAGGAGAAATGGGGTTTGTGGGACTGCGAGGAATTGGCTTTTTATTAACAGCTTTAGCGTTGATGCCGTTTACACCTCAGCAAATTCCGTTATTAGTGAGTGCTTATAGTTTAGCTTGGTTATTGGGTTTAATTATTCCCGGTGCGCCTGGAGGTTTGGGTGTATTTGAAGCAACAACCCTGACTCTTTTAGACTCCCATTTTTCAGCAGGACTTTTACTAACTGCTGTGGCTTGTTATCGAGTCGTGAGTGTGTTAGCAGAAACTTTTGGGGCTTTGTTTGCGGGGATCGATCAACATTTAGTTGAAAGTCATAAACCGATTATTTAATTGTTAAATGTACTTTTTTCGAGGACTTCAACTATTTTCTAATAGCCTCTAAAATGGGCGGGTTTATATTGGTTATTTTCGAGAAACATACATTCCGACAGAACCCGCCCCTACAGTCAGCTTGCTCGAATTGAGTCCGGTAAACAGTCACCAAGGTTAGAAACAATTGCTGCGATCGCGGCTAGTGTAGGGTATGCTGTAGAAATTAAGCTTGTACCTCTAAATCAGTCATAAAAAACCGACGAACAGCACTTAGAATAAAATGTAAAATATTTATGCGTCAGTGTCTTAACCCCGATTGTCTTTATCCTAACCCAGACAATAGTCAGAAGAAATTGCCGAAGCGATACGAGAACAAGATGAAGCTGACGAAATTTTAGATACACCCTAGAAAGTTTCTCATCAATTAATGTAATGACTCGCCTTTATGCTGACGAACAATTTCCCAGACAAGTTATAGAAAATCTTCGGGCTTTAGGTCACGATATTTTAACAGTCCAAGAAGCAGGAAATAATGGTCTTCCCGATGAAGATGTATTGGCTTTTGCAACTCAAGAAAATCGAGCAGTTTTAACCCTAATATGATGGCTTTGCCGTTGGTTAGTTTAGCGTGGTATTGTCAAAAAATAGGGTGCCAATACAGCACCCCAACACATGAGACTTGATTTCACATCTGAACAATGTCAGAATTAGACGTAGTTGAAGTAACTTCCTCTGAGTTGAATCACATCTTGAGTGAAGTCCAAATCAGTAATCAGGGCGAAATCTTGATCCCCGACTGCGGTATAAAACTTGCCTGTTTCATCACCCAATATAAAGGTATCGCTACCGACACCGCCTAGATGCAATGGGTTTAACAGATGCTCAAAAATATACCCTGAAAGCGTTAGGTGCGGTTGAACTTCAATAAAATCAAGGATTTTGAAAAACCACCAAGACACACCAGACACAAAGAGAGAAGATCTTCGTGACTTTGTTCCTTTGTGGTGATTTTCAATCTGTATCAAATTTATTCCTTTTGGTAGATGCGAGATGATATGCTGTTTTAAGTTGGATCAAGAAAAAATAGATGAAAGAAACGACTTCTCTCGACACAAAAGCGTTTTCCATTGTTGAGGATACGACAGGAGTTTATACCTGGCTCACCTCTGGAGGGTACTATGGATCATGTACAGAGCCAGTCAAGGCTAGACAAGAGGCGATTATTCAGATCTTCAAAGAAGAAATTGCGCTCGCTCCCGAACGGCTGTGTATACTCAGAGGAGAAATTCCAATCTTTTATAATCGGCTAGCAGAGAAATTGAGAGCAAAAAAAGATTGTTGTATTGATCGGAGTCGATCTTATCCAATCAAAATAGATGAGACTCTAACGATAGAAATAGCAGTGGTTCGTTGAACGTTCAACCCCTCTATACCGCAAAAATGGTTGACTGACAACCCCCCGCAGCTAGAAGCTTGATTTGAAGCTGAGGAAGTATTATGGCTTTAGCTTCAAGTGGATTAGCTCTCAAAAGGCAAGCCAAGGGTTGGCACTGGTAGTGTCTATTTAGATAGAGCTTCAATCATGCGATCGCATCTGTTCCTCTACTGTCTGGGTAATTATTTCTATGCGATCGCTTCGGCTTGACTTGTTTTAGCGATCTGAGTGGCTTCAACTTTATTTTGTAGAAGTTGGGGCATTTTTTTAGAGTAAACTTTAAGTTACCTATTGATTGTCTAATATGTGTTTTTCTGCATCTGTTAGTTTTACTGCGGCGGCGACACTCTCTATTTTAGGCATTGCAACGCTCAGACAAACGCCTTCCAAACAAGAACTTCTGCTCAGTCTTTTTCCGGTTTTATTTGCCATTCAGCAAGGGTTTGAAGGTTGGGTTTGGTTGAGTTTAAAGTCAGATGCTTTTCTTTGGATCAATGAGTCTGCAACCTATGGTTTTTTGTTGTTTGCAACAGCCCTCTGGTTAGTCCTCAGTCCAATGGCAATTTACTGTTTAGAAAAACCTTCTATAAAAAGAAAATTCATATTAACAATAGCTGGATTAGGATTTTTATTCGGGAGTTATTTATTTGGATTTAGTATAATTCACGGAGTTGATCCTCAAGTTTTTTCGGGTCATATTCTCTATGATTTACAATTTCTGCCCTTTTATGAATTTATTAAATATTTCTATCTGTTCATTATTGTTACGCCTTTTTTCTTGTCCAGTCAAAATTGGCTGCGTTATTTTGGGTTAATCATTTCAATTTCGTTTTTATTGGCTCAAGCCTTTTACTTTATTACTTTTGTTTCGGTTTGGTGTTTTTTTGCAGGAATTCTCAGTGGGAGTCTTTACTTTCGGTTTCGATACTATTACTCTGAGGTTTAAAAAAGAGTTAACGGTTCACGGAGGAGATTTTTGAGCCTATTCGCTGCTAAAATACCCTGAGTGACAATATGCTAAGGGATGCTCAGATGACTCAAGCTAAGATAGGAATTATTGGCGGTAGCGGTCTGTACAAGATGGATGCGCTACAAAATATTGAAGAAGTTGAAGTCAATACTCCCTTCGGTTCACCCTCAGATCGTATTATTGTAGGGACGTTAGAAGGGATGCGGGTGGCTTTTTTGGCGCGACATGGACGCACTCACCATTTATTACCGACGGATTTACCCTATCGTGCTAATATTTATGCGTTGAAAAGTTTAGGGGTTGAATATATTATTTCGGCGTCTGCGGTGGGTTCTCTCAAAGAAGATGTGAAACCGTTGGATATGGTTGTTCCCGATCAGTTTATTGATCGCACTCGTTCCCGAATATCAACGTTTTTTGGGAATGGAATTGTTGCTCATATTACCTTCGGTGATCCGATTTGTTCAAAGTTAGCCAAAGTGTTAACTGATTCCATTTCTGCGCTAAATTTACCGGATATTACTTTACATTCTGGTGGAACTTATGTTTGTATGGAAGGGCCTGCATTTTCGACAAAAGCAGAATCAAATTTATATCGCAGTTGGGGCGGAACAATTATCGGAATGACGAATTTACCGGAAGCCAAATTAGCCCGAGAAGCCGAAATCGCTTATGGGACATTAGCCTTAGTAACAGACTATGATTGTTGGCACCCTGACCATGATAGCGTAACAGTGGAAATGGTGGTTGGAAATTTACACCGCAATGCAGTAAACGCTCAAAAAGTCATTCAAGAAACGGTTAAACGCTTAAGTGAAAATCTTCCTGAATCTGAAGCCCATTCTGCATTAAAATATGCTATTTTAACGCCATTAGATCAAGTTCCACCTGAACGAATGCAGGAGTTAGAGTTACTTCTTAAAAAGTATAGCAATCCTCAATAGATTGTTATTTTATCTCTCCTAACTGTTTCCTGTTTAACTCACCACCAAGACACGAAGATACGAAGGTTTGTTCTTGGTGTTCTTTGTGTCTTCGTGGTTTTTATTATAAATTAGTAGGTATAGCAGTCGAAGCCTTTGATTAGGACACTGTTTTTCTGTCAAATCCTTTTATGATAAAGGTTTCAATTCTGTCTCCTGTCTCCTGTCTCCTGACTTCTGCTATATGATCAATCATTGAAACGCTTTCCAAAAAACGTAAATAGAGAGGATAAACAGTAAACTTCTGAACGCCAAACTTACCGTTTTTTCAGATAAGTTGGGTAAAAACTGAGTGCTAATTTGAGCGCTGAATAAACCCCCTAATCCTAAGATTGTACCGGAAACCCAGATGACGTTTCCTTGAAAAGCGTGTCCTAAACAAGCTGAAAAAGCGGTAATTACAATCACACCTAAACTGGTTTGAATCGAAGTTTTAATCGTTTCATTCAGGAGTAAAATTTGCATAGGAACCATGATTACTCCGCCACCAATTCCAAATATTCCCGCTAGTAATCCGGCTAAACTTCCGGTGATAATTCGGGCGATTTGTTGATATTGAAGCTGTTTATAGTTGTGCTGATATTCAAAGACTAAAGAGAGGGGATGAGGTGTAATGGGAAAGAGAATTTCAGGAATAAACTTCTTAGAAGTTGAGTTTTGAGAAGGGACTTCTAACTGGGGCGAATTTTGATTTTCTTCCTGTTGTTTCTTTTGCTGAGTCACTTTTTTACGGACTTCAACTAAATAAATATTCAGCCATAACAATAGTCCAAACAAAATGAGTAATATTTTTGCCGAAAAAAGATTGGCAAGATAAGCGCCGATTTGAGCCGTAATTAAAGCCGGAAATCCAATGCCAAAGACCCGATTCAAACTGAGATAACCCATGCGCCAATTCTGAAGACTACCGGAAATGGAAGTAATCATAATCGATAAGGTACTGGTGGCGACTGCATTCACAGGTTCGTATCCCAATGCTAGCATGATTGGAACCAAAACAGTTCCGCCACCAATGCCTAAAAATCCTGCTAAAACTCCAGCAAAAATTCCGCTAGCGGCTAGAATGAGTAATTCAGAAATGGTCATCCCGGATAAATTTAAAGGTTTGAGGTAAGATCGATTTCGAGATCATACCATGAACCCCTTTTTGTGGACGATTAACCACTTGGGTAATCCGAAAATTAGCCGCGAGAGAACATAAAATATAAGCGTCTTCTGCATCTAATCCAATAAATTTTTCTAAAAATTGAATCATTTGTTTGAGTGCAGATTCAAACGCTTCATCTAACGTTGAACCCCATCCCATTGTAATGATATCAGTTGGGGTTTCTGCAATCGGCGCAGTGATGGATAAATTTTGATGTATATTTAATACAATGGTGCCATTCATAGAGGTTTCAATTGCAGTCGCATTCACTTCGCCTTCGCCTTGGGCTGAGTGTCCATCGCCGATTGAAAATAATGCGCCGGGAACAAAAATTGGTAAAAATAAACGGGAACCGACTTGTAATTCTGAGTTATCAAGATTACCGCCATAAATTCCAGGGGGAATCGATGAACGGTTGGTTTCAGGAGTCGCGACACCTAATATTCCAAAAAAGGGACGCAGGGGAATATAAATTTCACTTTTGGGAGGAAATTCTGCAATATTTTTCTCTAAATCGAGGGGAATAAACCGCAGTCGAGGTTCAGGAAATTCTTCGGGTAAAGCACCCCAACCGGAACGAATGGCGTTAAATCCCATCGCTACACGGGGAGAAATGGCTTCTAGGCGAATTTCTAATACATCTCCGGGTTGAGCATCCTGCACATAAATTGGCCCAGTGAGTAAGTGAGGGCCATCTCCCACGATCCGTTCTAGGGGTAAATGGCGATAAATTTCGAGTAATTCTGGAGTGAGAAAGGCGTCGGGCGCTTGATCGCAAATTTTGAATCCGGTGTAGGTTTCAATGATAATGCGATCGCCAGAGTTGATGGTTAAAGCGGGTGGGAGTTTGTCGGAAAATCCCCCTAAATGAACGGTTTGACAATTTGCTTTTAAAAGATGAACAACTGGGTTCATTCTGTTATCCTAAATACTAGAGTCTCTGTTGCAGTTTATCACTGTCTGACCGAGAACTAATGATTCTAACTTAATCCTTTTTACTGGTCCTCAACTTTGAATGAAAGTCCTTGAGAATATTTTCCAGTTTTTGTATCAAGTTTTTACACAACCGATTTCCCTGGGTGGAATTTCGGTTTCGATTAGCTTAATTTTCACAATACTGGTTGCTTTTTTTGCGGTAATTGTGGGTTCTCGCTATGTGAGTAACTGGCTGAGAGATCATCTGTTAACTCGATTGGGTTTTCAAGAGGGAACTCGGGAAGCGATCGCCACAATTTTTCGTTATTTTACGATTATGTTGGCGTTTATTATTGTTCCCCAAGCGGCGGGTTTAGACTTGAGTTCGTTAGCCTTTTTAGCGGGAGGTTTAGGGATTGGGATTGGGTTTGGATTTCAAGGATTAGCACAAAACTTTGTCAGTGGTTTAATTTTAGTCTTTGAACAACCCGTTCAAGTCGGTGATTATATTGAATTAGGAAATTTAGAAGGAACGATTCGGAAAATTTCGATTCGATCTACAATTATTGTGACGAATGATGGAATTTCGATTATTGTTCCGAATTCGGATTTAGTCAATCATCAGATTATTAACTGGAGTTATGAAAATATGAATAGTCGGATTCATATTCCAGTGCGCGTTGCTTATGGAAGTGATCCGGTATTAGTAACAGAAGCTCTTTTAGCCGCTACCCAGAGAGAATCTCGGATTTTATCTTATCCGCCTCCGCAAGTTTGGTTGAGGACTTTTGGTGAAGATTCGATGAATTTTGAATTGCTGGTTTGGATTGACAAACCCCGTTTTAGATTACCGATTCAGAGTTCTTTAAACTTTATTATTCACAATGAGTTGTATTCAAAAAATATCCGAATTCCCGTTTCTCAACGAGATTTATGGCTGAGGAACCCAGAAGATTTAAAATCAGTTTTTGAATCTTTGAATTTCAATAAACATGGAGAAGGGGGAGACAAAGCATCTCGCATCAATCTGAGTAAAGATAAAGAGCCGTTATACTCTCCTGAAAATCTATCTTTACGAGATTTATTAAAAAAGGTTGTCTATTTTGAAAAATTTAGTGATTTGGAACTTTTGAGTTTAATTGAAAAAGGGTATCGCCAAACCTATTCGAGTGAACAGTTTATTTTCCATGAAGGTGATCCCGGAGATGCTTTTCATATTATTCTGTCAGGTTCGGTAGAAATTATCGCCGAAAAAACGAATAAGCATATTCGGGATCTTTATGCGGGTGACTTTTTTGGAGAGTTGTCTTTATTGATGGGAATTCGTCGCTCCGCCGGAGTACGAGCCAAAGAAACAACGATTGTCTTTGTGGTAAATCGTAATATTTTTCAGAGTTTTCTATCGAGTTATCCGCAGTTAGCGAACCAAATTGCTGAAAAGTTAGTGGAGCGAAAACAGGAATTTATCGCCCGTAAAAAAGAGTTGGGTTTATCCGATGATGATGATTTAGAAAATAATCCGTTAATTTGGATTCGGAAACGAATGCGAACTTTATTTCATATTTAGGTTGGAATTGAAAATTTTAGCGCGTAGATTGTTGACTAGCGGGAATTTTTAAGCACAGTAAAACAGCAACCAATAGCAGCAGGATAAACCAAGGGGTAAAGCTTAAAGCCAATAACAGACTGAGTAATGCAATTCCTGTTGTGAACACACAAACGATTTCTTCACGGCTATCGAGGCTAATCCAAACCGCACCCCCCGCAACGGTGAGTGATACAACGACAGGAAAGAGTGACGCACTGAGAGTATCCATAACAAAACTTGCTTCTGATTGAGGATTTCATTCAGTTTAAGCGGCTTGGAGACTCTAACAAGAGGGGTTGTGCTAATCCTAAAATCGCTCGGATTATTGATAGCAATATCTTATTTATCCAAGCGAAAATTGATATTTATGAGGGCTTTTCGGGGGTTCAGCAATCTTGAGCTTGACGCGCTAACATAGGACAATTGATCAATTGTCACAGCTCGGCGCTGATTTTTCTTCCCCTAGTCTTAAAACAATAAGCGTAATTTGAAAGAGCAGATCTGTCAATTTAGGGTATTTTTCGTGAATTTTGGGATGAATACAGGCTGATTGTTAACTGACGGCAATCGCAGAGTTCGCTTTAATTTTGAGAGCAAAAATCTTTAAAAGTTATATTTAACCTAAATTTAAACAAAGCTTAAATTAGACATAGCAATTTTATCTTAACCTAAGAACTGTTCATCGCCAACTGCTAGTCTCTCTGTTCCCAAGAATTAGGAATCAACTAGACAGACCTTTGTTCTAAAAATAAGCTTCATCTCAGGTAAAATTATGCAATTAAAGAGAATGCAGTTTAAACAAAATCGTTGGACAGTGGCAGGTGCTTTGACGGCGATCGCAGCAACAGTTGCACTCGCTATCCCTGCGGTTCATTCCCAAGGTACTCCAACGGTTAAAATCGATGGTTCCAGTACCGTTTATCCGATCACTGAAGCGGTAGCCGAAGAATTCCAAAAAGCCAAACAAGGCGCGATGCGAGTTACGGTTGGTATATCGGGAACAGGGGGCGGTTTCAAGAAATTTTGTGCTGGACAAACCGATATTTCTAATGCGTCTCGTCCGATCAAAAGTTCTGAAGCTGATGCTTGTAAAAGTGCCGGTATTACTTATATCGAACTTCCGGTTGCTTATGATGCTTTAACCGTTGTTGTTCACCCGAGTAACCCCATCACAAATATTACTCCTGCTGAACTGAAAAAGATGTGGGAACCTGCCGCTCAAGGTAAAATAATGAAGTGGAATCAGGTGAACTCAAGCTGGCCGGATAAGGCATTAAAATTATACGGGCCGGGTGCAGATTCAGGAACGTTTGATTACTTTACTGAAGAAATCAACGGTAAAGCGCAAGCGAGCCGCACTGACTATACTCCTAGTGAAGATGATAACGTTTTAGTACAAGGGGTTTCTCGTGATCCTAATGCGTTAGGATACTTTGGTTTTGCTTACTACGAAAACAACAAAGGTAAGATTAAAGCGTTATCGGTTAATGGTGTTGCGCCTTCTCTAGCCAATGTAAACAACGGCACCTACAAACCCCTTTCTAGACCCATCTTTATTTACGTTAATTCTAAATCTTTGGGTCGTCCAGAGGTCAAAGCATTTGTAGAATATTACCTACAAAATAGTGCCAAACTATCCAAAGAAGTTGGTTACGTTCCTCTGCCGAGTCAAATGCAGCAACAAGCGGTTAGCCGTTTTCAAAACCGGACGTTAGGTTCTGCGGCTCAGTAGAATGGATGACTAATTTTATGTTCAGGAATCACACAGGAATTCCTGTGATTTTACCTCTCCAAAATTGAACGTTTATTTTGAAGGGATTGGAGAATGCTATCACCCTAGCAAATGTCTCTAATCCCTATCTTGGTAAAAATAAAACAGCCTTGAGTCTATCAGGAAAAAATCGACGAATGAGTGAAAGCAAACTGCAACTATCAAAGAACAAAAAATTATCAGCGAAGCAAATTCGGGATTTGCGGGAACAAGTGATAGAATTTATCTTGTTTCTCGCTGCATTTTCTTCCGTCGCCACAACAGTAGCCATTTTATTCATTCTCGTTGATGAATCTTTTTTATTTTTTAAAGAAGTTTCAATTGTAGAATTTCTCACGGGGACTCAATGGACTCCCTTATTTGAAGACGCTCACTATGGGATTTTACCCTTACTATCGGGAACCCTTGTAACCTCAACCGTAGCGATGTTTGTTGCCATTCCCTTGGGAACAATTGCGGCTATTTATTTAAGTGAATTCGCTCATCCGCAAATCCGCGAAATTATTAAACCCTGGCTAGAAGTTTTAGCAGCTATTCCCACAGTAGTTTATGGCTATTTTGCACTATTAGCGGTTACACCACTGCTACAAATGATCTTTCCGATGCTTCCCGGATTTAATATGCTGAGTGCGGGTTTAGTCATGGGATTAATGATTATTCCGTTTGTAAGTTCGATTAGTGAAGATGCGATGCGTTCCGTTCCTGTCGGACTACGAGAAGGTTCCTATGCGATGGGTGCAACTCGTCTACAAACTGCGTTAAAAGTGGTGTTTCCATCCGCATTTTCTGGGATTAGTGCCGCCTATATTCTGGCAATTTCTCGTGCGGTTGGGGAAACAATGATTGTAGCCGTTGCAGCCGGTTTACAACCTCAACTCACTTGGAATCCTTTTGAACAAGGAGCAACAATTACTGCCTATATTGTGCAGGTGAGTTTAGGAGATATTCCGCATGGTACACTAGAATATCATACCATTTTTGCGGCAGGATTAACGCTAGTTTTGATGACCCTAGTCTTAAATATTATCGGTCATTTTCTCGCAAAACGCTATCGAGAAATCTACTAACTGGAACTCAACTCAATTGATAAAGATGACTGAGCAAAACTTCTCTGAAATCCGTGCTGAACTCAACAGAAGAAAACTAATTGATAGAATTTTTGCGACTATCGGTTTGTTGGTGATTGTTGTTTCTATTTTGATTTTGTTGGGGTTAACGCTGCAAATGGCAATTGCGGGTATCAGCCGGATTACCCCACAGTTCTTTTTCAGTTTTCCCAGTCGTAAACCCGAAGAAGCAGGGATTCTTTCCGCTTGGGTGGGAACGACTTTAGTGATGTTTGTGACGACCTTTATTGCAGTTCCTTTAGGGGTCGCTTCTGGGATTTATCTCGAAGAATATAGCCGCAAAAATTGGATCGCCGATTTAATTGAAATAAACGTCACGAACCTAGCGGGTGTTCCTTCCATTGTTTATGGATTATTAGCCCTGGGTTTGTTTGTGTATATCCTCAATCTCGGAGAGAGTGTTTTAGCCGCAGGTTTAACATTAGCCTTATTAATTCTGCCGATTGTTATTGTAACTACTCGCGAAGCATTACGGGCAATTCCGAATAGTTTGCGAGAAGCCGCTTATGCCCTGGGTGCGACGAAATGGCAAATGATTTGGGATCATATTCTGCCCTATTCTGCGGGGAGTATTTTAACAGGTGTAATCATCGGTTTATCACGGGCAATTGGAGAAACAGCCCCCGTTATTACGATTGGGGCATTAACCTTTATTGCCTTTTTACCGGATTCTCCTTTTAAGAGTGAATTTCCGTTTCTTTCTTTTGATTGGTTGAAAGCACCTTTTACCGTTATGCCGATTCAAATGTTTAACTGGGTATCTCGACCGGAACCCGAATTTATTGTTAATGCTTCGGCAGCAGGTACGGTGTTAATTGTGATGACTTTGGCAATGAATACGATAGCCGTTTATCTGCGTTATTTGTTCCGTCGGGGCATCAAGTGGTAAAGTTTAATTTTGAGGTTGTTTCAGTAAGCTAGAACATGAAAGAGTTAATTAGCGTTAAATCCAAAGCAGAAGCCCGAAATCTCAACTTTTATTATGGTTCGTTTCATGCGGTTAAAAATGTTAATCTCACGGTTCCAGAACGACAAGTTACCGCTTTAATTGGGCCGTCGGGCTGTGGGAAAACGACCCTATTACGGTGTTTTAATCGAATGCACGATCTTTATCCAGGAAATCGCTACGAAGGTCAAATATTCCTGGATTCTGAAAATATTTTAGATCGAGAGATTGACCCGATTGAAGTCAGAATGCGGGTGAGTATGGTGTTTCAAAAACCGAATCCTTTCCCAAAATCTATCTATGAAAATGTCGCCTATGGGTTGCGAGTCAGAGGGGAGAAAAAACGCAGTTTAATTGATGAAAAAGTAGAACAAGCCCTCAAAGAAGCAGCCCTTTGGCATGAAGTTAAAGACCGTTTAAATGAGATGGCGTTAAACCTTTCAGGTGGTCAACAGCAACGTTTGTGTATTGCCAGAGCGTTAGTTGCTAATCCTGAGATTATTTTATTTGATGAACCGACTTCTGCTTTAGACCCTATTGCCACCGCTAGTATTGAAGAATTGATGAGTCAATTAAAACAACACGTGACGATTTTGATTGTGACTCACAGTATGCAGCAAGCGGCGCGATTTTCAGATTTTACGGCGTTTATGTACTTAGGTGAAATGTTAGAATTTGGTACAACTTCAGAAGTGTTTAGTAACCCTTCTCACAGCCAAACTGAAGACTATTTACGTGGACGGATTGGTTAATAAAATAGGGAACAGAGTTGTAGGGGCGGGTTCTGAACAGATGTATGTTTTCCCACAAACAATTTATATAAACCCGCCCCCAGAAAAAATCGGGCGGGTTCTGAACAGATGTATGTTTTCCCACAAACAATTTATATAAACCCGCCCCCAGAAACAATCGGGCGGGTTTATAGAGGTTTTTGCCCAGAATACATGAATTTTTGAGGAACCCGCCCCTACAAC
>NZ_LATL02000060.1 GCF_000972705.2 Limnoraphis robusta CS-951
AAGAATCTGCAAAGATTCTTAGAGTTGAGGTGGAGTCCAGATACAAGCCCCGACCTCAGCGTTAGCGGGTCGGGGTAATTGACCTTACTCCTCACGATAGGTTGACATTCCTTCAAACAAGCCTTATTCTAGGGCGAGCTTAATTTGTCCAAAGGGACAGAACTCAACTGTTAAACTGCTAGATTAATGACTCTTAAAGGAGAAAAAATGAAACGAGTTTCCTTGGTATTGGCTATCCTCGCCACTGTTTCTTTCGGAACCCTCACCGCTTGTCAACAAACTTCTACTACTCCAGAAACCGAAACTCCTCCCGCAACCGAAACCTCTCCGGCACCGGAAGCACCCGCTTCTCCTTCTCCTTCTCCTGAAGCAACCACTTCTCCTCAGTCTTCTATTGAGACTCCTGAAAGTCAAGCGGTTGAAAATTCATCCGATGCAGGCTATTCAGCCACTCCGGTTGTTTCTCCTGAAGTTGAAAATTCAGACGCTTCTCAACCCAGTGTTATTGAAGAAGAAAATACTGTCATTGAAGAGAGTGCGACTGATATGACTGAAGTCGAGTCTAGCACCAGCCAAGAGTCCTTATCGACTGAAGAGATTGAAGCTACTGAAGAGATTGAACCCACTGTAGAAGAACCTGCACAGTAATTCTAAGTAGAATTTCAATCAGATAACATCCCCTGGGGAAATTTCCCCAGTCTCAATAAACTTCTGACATCGAAACATATCTCTTCAGAGTCCCCTGCTTTTGGCGGGGGATTCTGACTATAGACAATCCGATATCTATCGAATAGAATGAGTAAAGTCAAATCCGAATCTGCTCTTGAAGTTGATCACACAATCAAAATAGCAGAATGGGTAGAAGTTATCTTATTATTTTCCATCTCCCAGGGAATTAGTTGGTATCTTGATGTCATTCAACTCCCAACAACACCGATAATGATCGGACTGGGAATGATGGCTGCGGGAATTAGCATGGGTTTTTATTCCCTAGAAACAATTTTAATTGGGTGCAGTTTTTTAACGATTCTGAGTGTTTTAACTTTGGCTTTTGCTGCCATTATTCTGCCTGTAACTTGGCTCAAAATTCTCTCCATTGCTTTGATTACTCTGCTCGTAGGGGGAACGAGCGGAAGCGTGATGTTTTGGTTGACTCAAAGAAGACTATTTATTAGTTTTGGTCGCCAAAAAGGAATAATAATTGCGAGTTTAACGATTGCTCTTGGTCTACTTTTTCCCTAGTCATTTTATCGAGATTGATTGCAAATTGTATGGAAATCGTTTTAACCCTCGGGATCTTAGTCATTGCATTAACTTCTTTTATTTTTGAATTGCTTCCAGTCGATACTACAGCAATTTGTGTCGCTGTTGTTTTAATGATATTCGGGTTAGTAACACCCGAAGAAGGCATTGCAGGATTTGGCAACTCGGCAACAATTACCGTGATGGCAATGTTTATTCTCAGTGCTGGAATTACTCGCACTGGAGTCGTACAAATTGCCCGAGATAGCTTAACCAAATGGGGCGGAAATAACCTCACTCAGCAAATCATTGCGATGGGAGTTATTGTTGGCCCGATTAGTGGTTTGATCAATAATACTGCTGTTGTCGCGATTTTTTTACCGATTATCGAAGATTGGTGCAAAAAACAACGAATATCAGTTTCTAAGCTGTTAATGCCGCTTTCTTTTGTCACCATTTTAGGCGGGATGATTACCTTAATTGGCACTTCCACCAATATTTTAGCCAGTGGGGTTTCTAAAAAACTAGGATATGGTGAATTTAGTATCTTTCAGTTTACCAAACTGGGAATTCTTACCTTTCTGATCGGTTTAGTTTATCTAGCCTTCATCGCCCCTAAACTTTTACCGAATCGCAAACCGCTTGCGACTGAATTTATTGGTGAAGATTATGACATTAAAGACTACCTCACTGAATTAATTATCACACCCCGTTCCAGTCTAGTTGGACAAACTCTCAGTGGCAGTGAAATTCAACGTAAGTTTGATTTGGATGTTCTAGAAATTGTTCAAAATGGTATGCGTTTTTCTCAACCCTTGGGGGATAAAGTTTTAGGGGTTGGAGATATTTTGATCGTTCGGAGTGGGAAAGATGATTTACTCAAAATCCGCGAAGAACGAGGGTTAAGTCTGTTACCCGATGTACAGTTTCAAACCCAAGAAATTGAATCTATTTTAACCACTGAAGAAGAGAAAATTGGGGAAGTTTTAATTCTATCAAATTCCCGTTTAATTGGCACAACACTGAAAGAATTACGCTTTCGACAACGGTATAATGCGACGGTTTTAGCCATCCGTAGAGGGGCTGAATTATTGCGAGGTCGTTTAGGTCGAATTCCCTTACGATTTGGTGATTTGTTATTGGTTCAAGGCCCGAAACAGAGTTTTATTGGTTTACAAACAACCCGAGAACTCCTGGTTTTAGAACAACAAGATGTCGAAACCCTTCGCACAGATAAAGCCCTGATTGCGGTATTAATTACCCTGGCTGTGATTGGGGTTGCAGCCTTTGACTTGCTGCCAATTTTAATTACTGGTTTAACAGGCGTAATTTTAATGATTGTTACAGGTTGTCTGAAACCCGGGGAAATTTACGGGGCGGTACGTTGGGATGTGATTTTTCTGTTAGCAGGTTTGATTCCTTTAGGAACAGCAATGGATAAATCTGGCGCTACAGAATTACTAGGGAATTTCATTGCTGGATTAGGCGGTAATCTTTCTGGCTATTGGATTTTAACCTTTTTCTTTGCTGCAACCTCTGTATTAACCGAAATTCTCTCTAATAATGCTTCAGTTGTTTTAATGATTCCCATTGCTGTACAAGTTGCAGAAACGTTAAATCTCAACCCTTTGGCTTTTATGTTTGCGGTGACATTTGCTGCTTCTAATAGCTTTATGACACCCATTGGCTATCAAACTAATACAATGGTTTACGGGCCTGGAGGATACAAGTTTGTTGACTTTTTGCGCGTCGGTGGACCTCTGAATTTATTGATGGCAATTGTTACACCCCTATTAATTGTCTGGCTGTATGGTTTAGAACCCTGAAGTAATATAGCAGTCCGTTCTGAGTTGTGTGTCATATCTTCTTGCAAAAGGCAAAAGGCAAAAGGCAAAAGGCAAGAGGCAAAAGGCAAGAGGCAATCTTGGAAAGTCGTTACAGACTTTTTATCAGCTTTTAGATTTCTCACAAATCATTTCTGATTGCTATAGGTAGATTTTAATATAGAGAGAGAAGAGATATTTTATCGCTTCTTTCTCTCTGAAGAAGGAGGATAATTTTTAGGAATTTTGAAAGATTACTCCTAAAGCAAGATGAAAGTCTAGGCATAAATTGACTACAGTAAAAAAAAGTCAATTTTTGAAGATCCTGATAAAAGGAGATTAAAGTAATGCCTAGTGATACCAGAAACGAAGATCAAAAAAATTCCGATATTCAACAACCGATGAACCCCCAGGAAGTTGATCCTCAACAAAAACGTCAACAAAAAGCAGAATTAAAAGAAAAGGGAAATCGCTTAACAGCCAACCCTGGCGATCGCATTGATGATTCTATGTCTCTCGAAGAAAAGGCTAAACAAGTGGCTGTTGATGCGCCCGATCCGACTGGAGATCATGTTGTTGTTCCCACTTATTTTATCGTAGAAGATGAAGATGGGAATAAAGAAGCATTACACCATGTTCAAGATGCTGAAGAGATTTCTGATGTCATTCGTCAAGCCCGTGTTGATGAAGAAGGGAATCGCAAATGGTGGTAAACTCAATCCCTGTAATCTTGTTTAATCAGTAATACAAGTCCCCCGTTTCTTGATGAAGCTGGGGATTTGATTAACTAATCTTAATTAATTCTATACAGATCTTCCCTTCTGAAAAAAAATATGTTACGCTACGTTCATCAAGAGCAAGTCAGCCTAATCTCTCATTATCTTCTCAGCATTGCGCCTGGGAACAATGGGGAGCGGAGGAACCACTTTTTGGGGCTTATCTTTGACTCCCGATGAGTCAAGAAGGATATCTCTCAATCCTAGCCCGTCAGCTAACTCCGTAGGCATTGAGGGGAGACTGAAGAATCGACACGTATACTATTACAATGTCTTGATTCTCTCAGTTGCAACCATTGGTACTGCTCGCTTCTATGTACCTGTTTGTTTGATTGAGGCATTGTGAAAAATAAATTTTTTAGGGGTTGGATTTAACTTTTTCCAACCCTACTCAAACTTAATAATTCTAGTCAGTTAGTTAGGTTGAATTTTCCTCAAACCTAACTGCAAGTTTTAGGCTATCCATCGAATGTTAGGTATTTTTTTAGACTTACCTAAATGGTCACAGCCGAGTCGAACCCTCCAACATCACTAATTATCAGGTCTACTGCTATGGATCATTTTCAATCTATGGGTAACTTTCAGCCTTTCATTGCAGCTACAACATTTATCGCCGTAATGTTTTTCATTACGACAGATTTTCTACACTTAACCATTGCTGCACTTTTAGGTGCCTTAATTTTGGTTTTTCTTCATGTAATGACTTTAGCAGAGGCGGTTAATTATATTAGTCAAAGTCATGCCACTCTTGCTTTATTCTTTGGGGTAATGGTGTTAGTTCGTGCCTTTGAACCGACTAATGTTTTTGCCTATCTCGCGACAAAAATGGTGATTATTTCTAAAGGAGAAGGAAAGCGATTACTTCTGGGAATTGTAGCAATTACCGCCCCCATTTGTGCCGTTCTTCCCAACGCGACAACGGTGATGTTACTCGCACCTCTCATTCCACCAATGGCGACACAAATCGGAATTGACTTTGTGCCATTGTTGATTTTAATGGTTTTTATCGCCAATAGTGCAGGATTATTAACCTTAGTCGGCGATCCGGCAACCTATATCGTCGGAGATGCGATTAACATGAGTTTTACAGATTACTTATTTCGCCTCAGCTTAGGCGGTGCGGTAGCGGTTTTAAGTGTAATTCTGTTACTGCCTATTTTATTCCCAAAAATCTGGAGAGCCAAATTAAAAAATATTGATAAACTTTCTCTCCCTAAAATTAATCATCCCCGAACCTTAGCTATAGGAGGTCTAATTGCAGCTTTTGTGATCACCTTTTTTATCATCGGAGAATCCTTACCGATTCCTGTTTCACCGGGGGCTGTAGCGTTATTAGGGGCAGCTTTAGCCCTGCTATTATCCCATCATAGTCATATTGATTCGATCAACCATATTCTCCGGGATATTGACTGGAGTACCTTACTCTTCTTTATGGCTGTCTTTGTGTTAGTGGGAGGACTGGAAAAAACCGGGGTCATTAATAGTTTATCTGGCGTTTTAGCCGTTGTCGTGGGTACAAATATTGCTTTTGGTTCAATTCTTTTACTGTTTTTTGTGGGTCTTCTTTCCAGTATTGTTCCGAATATTCCCCTCGTCGTGGCGATGGTTCCCCTTCTCAAACAATATTTAGTGAATGTCGGTTTAGCCGGGCCTGAAGTATTAGCCGTAGATTTTCAAGGACAGTTTCCGGTTGAAGTCTTACCTTTATTTTATGCGATGATGTATGGTGCGACTTTGGGCGGCAACGGCACTTTATTAGGGGCTTCTGCTAACATTGTGGCTGCCGGGATTTCTGAACAACATGGACGCACGATTTCATTTAAAAGGTTTCTCAAATACGGATTACCAGTCATGGGAGTTCAACTGGTAGCAGCCGCAATATATGTTGGAGTTATGTTTCTCAAACAGTCATAATCCTTTTTTTTGAGATTGACTTCAGTTGTTGATTTCTTTGAAATGGGTTATCGTTGGTATTGGTTTTGACTCGTGAATGCCAACCATGCAACTACTCAATTGGCTACCAGACAGCCCCATTGTCATCTTTACCATATTACTACTCGTTTCTCTGACGTTACCGCCCTGGTTTGAACGTCTCCGTCTTCCTGGACTCGTGGGATTATTATTAGCAGGTGTAGTTTTAGGTGAACATGGTTTAGGCGTATTAGATTCTCAATCGGAAACCATGAAACTGCTGTCAGACATCGGGAAAATTTACCTGATGTTTGTAGCGGGTTTAGAAATTGATCTCGCCCAGTTTAAAAGCAAAAAAGATCGGGCGATAGGCTTTGGAATTTCTACCTTTATTTTTCCCATGCTGGCGGGAATTGCTATTGGGCTTTGGTTCGGCTTTGGTTGGAATGCGGCTATTTTAATTGGTTCCTTACTGGCTTCTCATACGCTGTTGGCTTATCCCATTGTTCAACGCTTAGGACTGATTGATACTGAACCAATTATTATTAGTGTTGGGGCTACGATTTTTACCAGTATTAGCGCTTTATTAGTCTTGGCAATTTGTGTGTCAGTTCAAGCCGGAGAATTTTCACTCTATAGTTTGAGTTGGCAACTGGGAAGCCTAGCGATTTATTCGGCTGTCGTTTTATTTGGCTTTGATTGGGCTGGAAAAGCCTATTTTAAAAGAAATGGCAGTGAAGAAGGCAATCAGTTCTTATTTGTTTTATTATCAGTATTTCTCGCTTCTGTTGGCGCTCAAATTATTCAGATCGATCAAATTGTTGGGGCATTTTTAGCAGGTTTAGCCGTTAACGATGCGGTGGGAAATAGCCTCGTTAAAGACAAAGTGGAATTTGTAGGCAGTGTATTGTTTATTCCCTTTTTCTTCATTGCGATGGGGCTTTTTCTGAATGTTCCGGTTTTTCTCTCTACCTTAACCACAAATTTTACCTTACCTCTCGCTATTGTTTTAGGGTTAATAATTAGTAAATTCATTGCAGCCTGGGCTGTTAAATTACTCTACGGTTACAGCCGAGACGAAACCCTGTTAATTTGGTCACTTTCCATCCCTCAAGTCGCAACAACTCTAGCAGCAGCTTTAGTCGGTTTTAATGTCGGTTTACTGAGTGAAGAAGTCTTTAATAGTGTGATTGTCTTAATGTTAGCGACCTCGATTTTAGGCCCGTTACTGACCCAAAAATATGCACCTCGCTTGCTTCCCCTGAAAGCAGCCAAATCATCCTTTAATATTAACCCCACGATCAAGGACGGGGAAAATAGCCAAGAAGCCGAAAAAACTCTACCTTTTACCGTTGTTGTTCCGATATATAACCCCGATACTCAACGCTATTTGATGGAAATGGCGGCTTTAGTTGCTCGTCACGAAGAGGGATCAATTGTTCCTTTAGCGATCGCAACTCACGCCCAAGTTCACATGGATGAACCCGAATTTCAAAAAGCATTAAAATACAGTAGATTATTATTAAAACGCTCAGAAGAAGTCGGTCAAGAGTTCAACGTTAAAACGGAACCAATTCTCAGAATTGATGGCGATGTTGCTACAGGAATTACTCGCACCGCTTGCGAAAAAGATGCGAGTTTAATCGTCATGGGTTGGAGCGAAAATACCAGTTTACGAGCGCGACTGTTTGGAACGGTGATTGATAGCGTATTTTGGTCGTCTCACTGTCCAGTAGCGGTGATGCGATTATTACAAGAACCTGTGCAAATTCGTCAGATTTTAGTCTTAGTTAAAACTATAGCACCGCGAACCATTAGAACCATTCGTTTTGCTCAACTTTTAGCCTCTACCAACAAAGCGGCTGTCACTCTATTACATATTTGTCCGGCTCAAACTACTCCTCAGCAAATTACCATCATGGAAACGCAATTAACAGAAATCCTCAGTGTAGAAGGCTCTTCGATCAACTCCAACATTGTTGTTAGGGCGACTAATGATGTCGTTGGAACGATTTTAGAACAAGCCAAAGGATTTGATCTCGTGGTATTGCGATCGCAACGTCGCCGCACAGCAGGCGGTTTAGCTGTCAGTAGCGTCACCCATGAAGTCATGCAAAACCTACGCTGTTCAGTGGTGATGTTCGGTGAACCGCAAGTATAGCAGGCTGTAGGGGCGGGTGAGATCAAAATCTATGTCACTGAAAACAACATTAATAACTGAAAAAACTGGTCACGGGTGACGGGTGACTGTAAACTGATAAAACGGGAACATTCAACACGAGGACAGGCTAAGTTGCCGACTTTGGGAGTCAATATTGACCATATCGCCACACTGCGTCAAGCTCGTCGAACCATCGAACCCGATCCGGTGGCGGGGGCAGTGATTGCAGAATTGGCAGGTGCAGATGGGATTACCGTACATTTACGCGAAGATCGCCGTCATATTCAACAACGAGATGTGCGGCTGTTGCGAGAAACGGTGCGGACTCATCTTAATCTAGAAATGGCACCTACCGATGAAATGGTGGCGATCGCATTGGACATTCGACCGGACTATATTACTCTAGTTCCAGAACGACGAGAAGAAGTCACCACCGAAGGCGGACTCGATATCGTTGGTCAACAGGAGCGAATGAGTGCAGTTGTTGGTAAACTGCAAGATGCAGGAATTCCCGTCAGTTTGTTTATTGATGCAAACCCTGCTCAAATTGAAGCTTCAGCCCGCACAAAAGCTGTTTTTGTGGAGTTACACACAGGTTGTTATGCTGACGCCAAAGGGGATCAGCAATACCAAGAACTCAAGCTATTGATCGAAGGGAGTCAACTGGCTCAAAATGCGGGACTGCGGGTGAATGCGGGTCATGGTTTGACCTACTGGAACGTTTACCCCGTCGCTTGTATTGAGGGAATGGAAGAACTCAATATTGGTCATAGCATTATCAGTCGAGCGGTTCTGGTGGGCTTAGATCGAGCCGTTCGGGAAATGAAACAAGCCCTGATCGCTCTGTAAACTGTTCGTGATCACTCACCTTTTTTTCAGAACAAACAACGAATTATTGATTCACAACGAACCATGAAAACTTACTACTATCTTTTAGCCAGTCAACACTTTCTTCTCGAAGAAGAACCCTTTGAAGAAGTTCTCAAAGAACGAACTCGCTACTACCAAGAACAGGAAAAAGAAATTGACTTCTGGTTAGTTCCCCAACCTGCTTTTCTCGAAGCGCCGGAACTGGCGGACGTTAAAGCAAAATGTCCTCAACCTGCGGTGGCTGTCATTTCCACCAATGAGCAGTTTATTATTTGGTTGAAACTCCGTTTAGAATTCGTCGCGACAGGGAATTTTCAAGCCCCCTCATCCAGTATTGCTGATCCGTTAGCGTCTTTGGCGGTAGCGTGATCACAGACTGCTAAAATAGGTCTGCTCACAGTCAGTTGAGATCTGAGCTATGGTTCAAATTGGTGTCAAGAAATGGTTTAGGTTCACGGCGATCGCAGTTCTACTCACCAGTTATAGCGTGAGTCCAAACGTTGCGAGTGCTGCTGCCTCTTGTGAACCGCCAGCTTCTGGAGAGTATCTTGTATTGATTGTGAGCGAAACCACTGCTGAACAGGACTTAGCCCGTAAAACGTTACCCAGTGATATCAAAAGTGAAGTTTGTCGCTATGTTGAGGATCTGGTTACGCGAGTAGGTGGTTTTAAAGATCAACTGATTGCAGAAGATTGGGCGGCTTATCTTAAAGAGAGTTCCGGTTTGCAAACCTATGTCGTCAAACCCGAAACCGTTTCAGAACGTCCTCCCACCCGCCCTGTCGTGAACCGTTCACCTGCATCTGAGTTGCAAACAGAACCCCGTTCTCAAGCTCGACCTCGTTCTCAACCTCGTTCTCAACCTCAGCCTCAACCTCAGCCTCAACCTCAACCTTCTAGCGAACAAGCTCGCTTTAATCCCCGGAGGCTCGGTTCAGGGTATGCGGTGTTAGTAGACTACCTCAATCAACCCGATTTAGCCGCAGAAATCGAAGAAATCACTGGAACAGCAGTCGGTTTAGCTTCTTATGGTCAGCGTCCCTATTTACTTGTCACACAGACAAACAGCTTAGAAACCGCCACCTCTACATTACAAACCTTAAGTAATCGGGGTTTCTTATCTCTGATGGTTGATAGTCGCAGGGTAACGCTGATCAGCCCGAACGTTAACCCCTAGTCTCAGAAGATAAAGAATAGGGGACAGGTTACAGGGAACAGGGAAAAAAACGGATTACTGATTACTGCAAAAACTGTTCACTGTTTCCCTGCGCCCATTTACGGATAAGCCAATTTTGCGATCCAAGAAATAACCACTCCCAAAGCCAAACCCACAATCACCTGAAAAGGGGTATGACCAAGTAACTCCTTGAGGCGATCTTCGTTAAATTGGGGATGCTCCTGAAATAACTCATCAATAATCTGATTCAAAATACGAGCTTGTTGACCCGCCGCTTGACGAACTCCCGTCGCATCGTACATAACAATAAAAGCAAAGACAACGGAGATCGCAAATTCAGGACTTTCCCAGCCAATTGTTTGTCCGACACCTGTAGCTAATGCGGAGACAAAAGCAGAGTGAGAACTCGGCATCCCGCCTGTTGTGACTAACGCCCGAAAATTGATTTTTCCATGTCTGATTAACTCAATCGTCAACTTCGCCATTTGAGCAAACAGACAAGCGAAAAGGGAGACCATCAGGACTTGGTTATCCAGAATATTGCCAAAGTCTTGCATGGAGTTAGACACCTCTAATGACTGCGACTGGTGATAAATTGAGCGATCGCAATTAAGGGAGTCGCCGCTTCTCCAAACGGAGCGAGTTCCGCTTGAGCCTGTTGGATCAGTTCAGTGGCTCGACGTTTTGATTCTTCGAGTCCCCAAAGACTAGGATAAGTCGCTTTTTGAGCTTTGAGATCTTTTCCGGCTGTTTTTCCTAGTTCTTCTTGAGTTGCAGTAATATCGAGAATATCATCAACTATCTGAAACGCCAAACCGATTTTCTGAGCATAGCTTGATAGCCGTTCTAAGTTCTCTATTGATGCTCCAGCTAAAATAGCGCCGCAAACGACACAAGCTTCTAACAAAGCTCCGGTTTTATGGGTATGAATGAATGTTAGGCGTTCTTCTGTAATGTCTGTTTTACCTTCTGATTCTAAATCTACCACTTGACCGCCCACCAGTCCGGTAGCGCCCACCGCTTGACCTAAACGGCCTATCACCTGTAAAACCTGTTGAGGGGGTACATTTGTGGTTTGAGTTGCTACAAATTCAAACGCATAGCTTAACAACCCATCCCCGGCTAAAATCGCAATATCTTCACCATAAACCTTGTGGTTAGTGAGTTGTCCCCGACGATAATCATCATTATCCATCGCAGGCAGGTCATCATGGATCAAGGACATGGTGTGGATCATCTCTAGGGCGCAAGCCGTTGGCATCGCCATCTCCGCCGTTCCCCCTAACAACTCACAAGTCGCCAGACACAAGATCGGACGCAGACGCTTTCCTGTCGCTAGCAGTGAATACCGCATCGCCTCATAAATTTTCTCGGGATAGGTGACTTGAACTGAGTCATCAAGTGCTATTTCGACCTCAGCCTTGCGTTCCGCCAAATAAGTCGATAGGTCAAACGTCGAGCTTGTCGGGGGTGATGGGTTTTCTCCAGTCAATACCATAACGCTGTTTGTCCGTACTGAGTCATATTTCGTCAATCCCATTGTACGGGTCTTGTGACACCCAAAGTCGATTATCTCTCAATCCGACTCAGAAAAGTTTAGGGGATACCAAAGTTGGCATCTACGGTTTTAGTGAACTACCCAAAGATTGAGGGTTGCTGCATCGACTTGGGATTGAAAACATAACCCTTCTACTACATAAAAGTTATGCTTTCAGTCAACCTCTTACGACTTTGCTTGTGATTTTTGGTATGCGGATGGCGAGACTCGAACTCGCAAGGCAAAGCCACACGCCCCTCAAACGTGCGCGTATACCAATTCCGCCACATCCGCTTAGGCTCAATGAAATCTCAGTCAAACTGAACGTTTCACAGCGCGTCTTCTATCATATCATAAACTTTCAGCAATATCAACAGAGTTTCCAAAAGTCAGCGATCGCCTGTAACAACATTGTTGCGTTTTATCTCTTTCCCTGTTGACCAAAACAGTTTATCCTAAACTGATTATTGACCGAGCAGCACAGAAGATGCGGTTTTCAAAGATCCTAATTGCCAACCGGGGGGAAATTGCCCTACGCATCCTCCGCACTTGTGAGGAACTGGGTATTGCCACAGTCGCCGTTCATTCTACCATTGATCACCACGCCCTTCATGTTCAGTTGGCGGACGAAGCCGTTTGCATTGGTGAACCGAGTAGCGCTAAAAGCTATCTAAACATTCCCAATATAATCTCAGCCGCCCTCACCCGCAACGCCACCGCCATTCATCCAGGCTACGGCTTCCTCGCGGAAAATGCCCGTTTTGCGGAAATTTGCGCCGATCACGATATCGCCTTTATTGGCCCGACTCCCGAGGCGATCCGTTCAATGGGCGACAAATCAACCGCCAAGGAAACCATGCAAAAAGTCGGGGTTCCCACTATTCCCGGCAGTGATGGCCTAGTCACGAGCGAAAAAGAAGCCGCGAAAATAGCCTCACAAATCGGCTATCCGGTTATCATCAAAGCAACCGCAGGCGGCGGAGGGCGAGGAATGCGTCTAGTTCGTGATCCGGCTGAACTCCCGAAACTATTTTCCGCCGCCCAAGGAGAAGCCGAAGCCGCCTTTGGAAATCCCGGTGTCTATCTGGAAAAATTTATCGAACTTCCCCGTCACATAGAGTTTCAAATCTTAGCCGATAGTCACGGCAATGTGATTCACTTAGGAGAACGGGACTGTTCGATTCAACGACGTCATCAAAAACTCCTGGAAGAATCCCCGAGTCCGGCGTTAAGTTCAGATCTGCGCGAAAAAATGGGACAAGCAGCCGTGACTGCGGCTCAGTCCATTCACTATACTGGAGCGGGAACGGTTGAATTTTTGCTCGATAAGGCGGGGAATTTCTATTTTATGGAGATGAATACCCGCATCCAAGTTGAACATCCCGTTACAGAGATGGTAACAGGCTTAGATTTAATCGCCGAACAAATTCGCATTGCTCAAGGGGAAAAACTAGAATTCACTCAAAAACAGGTGCAACTCCGGGGTCATGCCATTGAATGTCGGATTAATGCAGAAGATCCCGATCACAATTTTCGCCCTTGTCCGGGACGAATTAGCGCTTATCTTCCCCCCGGCGGAAATGGCGTGCGAATTGATTCTCATGTCTACACCGACTATGAAATTCCGCCTTACTATGATTCTTTGATTGGGAAATTGATTGTTTGGGGGCCTGATCGATCTAGTGCGATCGCTCGGATGAAACGGGCTTTACGAGAGTTTGCGATTACTGGAATTCCCACAACCATTGGCTTTCATCAAAAGATTTTGGAAACTCCAGAATTCATACAAGGTGAAGTTTACACCAATTTTGTTGAACAGTGGATGAGTCGTCAACAGCAATAACAGGATATTCCAGACTTAGATGATCATTCTCAACAGACCTTGTTGACCGAGTAGGATTTCCCGTAAAAGACTGAAAATTCCTACCCAGATAATCGGTGTAATATCGACTCCCCCTAAAGGGGGAACAATTTTGCGGGTGACAGCCAGAAACGGTTCAGTCGGCCAGACAATCACGTTAAACGGGAAGCGACTCTGATCCACTTGGGGATACCAAGTCAGGACAATACGGAAAATGAAGAAAAAGGTCATCACGGCTAGGACAATGCCTAAAATCCAACTGACTGCGGTAACGGTGGTCATGTTCTTCTCGAAACTTGAAGTTTTGTAACTGCAACTGTTCCTCATTTTAGCGGGTTATGAGCTACCCAAAGACAGAGTGGAAGTCAATGACTCAACGGTCTAACCTATTGTTAAAATGATAAAGTTAAAGCAATCTTTGTAAATTTTAAGGATCAGGTTACTATGACCCCTTCGTTAGCAAACTTCCTTTACAGCTTACTAGCAGGCACTTTGATCGTTGTCATTCCGGCAATTGTTGCTCTGTTCGTTCTCAGTCAGAAAGATAAGATCATCCGTTCTTAATCCCATCAGGGATGGCTCAAAGTTCGGGTAAGGAGTCTGAGTCAACTTTCAACCCCTGACCCGAACAACGGCTGACTGAAATATTTCTAGAGATATGTCAAATGCCCCACCCACAAGGGGATGTGGCTTGCAACTAGACCACTTCGGATCTGTCGCATACGGGTAATTGACCGTAAGAAAGTCTCTCCGTCTGACTAGCAGTAGAGAGAAGAAGTTTCTGTTCTTCCCACTCCTGGGGCATCCCTCACACTCATCGGGGCTGGT
>NZ_LATL02000061.1 GCF_000972705.2 Limnoraphis robusta CS-951
CGTCAAAATCAGGCTAAAAATCCGTTGTTTAATTGATGAACTCCATCACAAAGCCGCTCGATTTTTAGTCGATAATTTTGATGTCATTCTTCTACCGACATTTGAGACTTCCCAGATGGCTTTAAAAGCTACCCGCAAAATTAGAGTAAAGTCAGCCAGAAATATGCTGTCATTTGCTCACTATCGATTTCAACAATTTCTTAAGCATAAAGCTTTTGAGACTGGTAAATTAGTCCTTGATGTCTGTGAAGCCTACACCAGTAAAACAGTTAGCTGGACTGGAGAAATTGTCAACGTGGGTGGTTCTAAGTTAATCAAATCAAAAATAGATGGTCGTGTGATGGACAGAGACATAAATGGCGCACGAGGTATTTTTCTTCGTGCTTTGGTAGATATACCCTGGATGCAACAACATCTTGCATTTGTTAATGAAAGTTAGCAAAAAAGTATCGGCAACTATATAATGTAAAAGACAATTTAGTACACTTGCACTCAATCAGCCATCGTGTTTGTTCTTCCTGGCTATGAATACTTTCTAGGCTTCCTGATTATCTGTAGCCTAGTTCCCGTTCTCGCTCTTGGTACATCCAAGCTCGTCCGTCCCAAAAGCCGAAGTGGCGCCCGACGCACCACCTATGAGTCGGGTTGTGAACCCATCGGAGGCGCTTGGATTCAGTTCAATATTCGCTACTATATGTTTGCCCTGGTGTTTGTCATTTTTGACGTAGAGACGGTGTTTCTTTACCCCTGGGCTGTAGCCTTCCACAAGTTGGGATTATTAGCGTTTATCGAGGCTTTGATTTTTATTACCATTCTTGTGATTGCCTTAGTTTATGCGTGGCGTAAAGGCGCGTTGGAATGGTCTTAAGTCGTTAGAATCACACAGAAATTATGACAAGCCAGAGTATTACCCCGGAAACCGGAAAAATCATTAATCCCATTGAGCGACCTCAAGTTACTCAAGAACTGTCAGAAAACGTTGTCTTAACGACCGTTGATGACTTGTACAACTGGGCGAGACTGTCGAGTTTGTGGCCGTTGCTATATGGTACGGCTTGCTGCTTTATCGAATTTGCTGCTTTAATTGGTTCTCGCTTCGACTTTGATCGCTTTGGTTTGGTGCCTCGTTCAAGTCCTCGTCAAGCGGATTTGTTGATCACTGCCGGAACCATCACGATGAAATATGCCCCTGTGTTAGTCCGGTTGTACGAACAAATGCCCGAACCCAAGTATGTAATTGCAATGGGGGCTTGCACGATTACGGGCGGGATGTTTAGTATGGACTCGACGACGGCGGTCAGGGGTGTAGATAAATTAATCCCGGTGGATGTCTATATTCCCGGTTGTCCTCCTCGTCCAGAAGCGATCATTGATGCGATCATCAAACTGCGGAAGAAAATTGCCAATGATTCCCTACAAGAACGGGGAAACCTCCAACAAACTCATCGCTACTATACCCGTTCTCATCAGATGAAGGTGGTTGAACCGATTTTAACGGGTCAATATTTACAATCAGAAACTCGTCAAGTTCCACCCAAACAATTAACGGAAGCAATGGGAATGCCCGTACCCCCAGCAATGCTAATCGAACAAACCAAGGAGGAACAGCGTGGCTGAGACGGAAGAAGCAGCAATTGTTGAAGCTGGTCCAATTTCTCAATGGCTGAGTCAAAATGGATTTGAACATGAATCGTTAGAACGAAATCACTCGGGAGTAGAGATCATTAAGGTCAGTCGAGATTACTTGATTCCCTTATCTACAGCCCTCTATGCCAAAGGATTTAACTGTCTACGATGTCAATGTGCCTATGACCTTGGCCCGGGCGAAGATCTCGTCAGTGTCTATCATTTGGTAAAAATTGACGATGATGTGGAACAACCCGAGGAAGTTTGCGTCAAGGTATTCGTTCCAAGAGATGATCCCAGGGTTCCGTCAGTGTACTGGATTTGGAAGGCTGCCGACTACCAAGAACGGGAGTCTTATGATATGTACGGTATCGTTTACGAAGGTCATCCTAATCTGAAGCGAATTTTAATGCCAGAAGATTGGGTGGGCTGGCCGTTGCGAAAAGACTATATCTCTCCTGATTTCCATGAGTTGCAAGATGCCTATTAACGATTGTCGGGTCAGATTAATGACTGATTAATACAAACGGCACTCCTGTCAATTGGAGGGAGTGCTGATTACAATCTAAAGGAAATAGGCAAAAGCAATCTACAGTGGGATGGAGGCAGCCCAAACGCATTGCCAGATTTCGGAAAAGTCTGGTATAGTTGCCTACGATTAGGTAGCATTTATGTCTAGCCTAAGCTTCGTTATTTTTAGCCGCAGGGCTTGCGGTGTCAGCCTGTGGAGCGAGTGTAAGACCTGAAAGATTTCTAAGTCTAGAGGGCCTCTGCATTGAAGCAGGAACCTAAATCGTGAGGTTTAGGAATCTTCTCCCTTCAGGGAGGAAAGGATGCCAAGAGAGCGCATATGTACGATACCATTTAGGTTGCAACATTATACAGTCCTGCGGGACTTGTCTTCGTACAATACTTTGGTGGAGGAGTTTAATTGTGAGTACTATTCGAGGATCAGTATTTCAGGATCTTAACGGTAACGCTATTTTTGATTTGGGAGAAGGTCTTCCCAACGTTACTGTATTTTTGGATGATAATGGGGATGGTTTACCCACCGATCTCGAACAGGTCAGGCTGACCGATTTCAACGGTGAATACACATTTGCTGATTTACCGGCAGGAACCTTTGTTCTCGATCAGGTTACACCCCCAGGCTTCAATGAACCTCTAGGAGTTCCCATCTCCCTAGCAACAACGGGCGATGTAAACGAACGGATTGATGTCAACATCCTTAATGTCAATCCCGTCCCACCTGTCAATCCAGTTCCAACAACCACAACTCTTAGCGGTGCGGTTTATGTTGATAATAACAGAAACGGGATTTACGAACCCTTTGGAGAATTGGGTGAACCCACGTTAGCGGAAGGGTTTCCCAACGCAGCTATCTACATTGACCTCAACAACAGTGGTTTCTTTGAATTCAGCGAACCCTCAGCAATCCCGAACGAAGCTGGATTCTATATCTTTGAGGGCTTACCCCCGGGTTCCTATCTGCTGAGAGCTGATCTCCCGAGTGGATTTGAGTTAATCGATGATGATAGCTCGATTGAGGGTAACTCAATTGTTGCTAATGTCAATTTTGGTATCAATCAATTTGATATCGGGGTGATTAACCCGAACAGTGTCTACGGTCGTGTAATCCGTGATATCAATGGTGATGGTATACCCAATCCTGATGAACCTGCACAGGAGAATATAGACGTTACAATCGTTAACCGGAACACCGATGACATTGAAACAGCTACGACAGATAATAACGGGTTTTACATCATTGATGGTTTAGATACCGCGATTGACGGAGAAGATGATCCCCAAAACCCCTTTGCAAACTACATTGCCAGAACTGAACCTGAACGGTTTGCCAACGCATTTGAGATAGAGTTTGGTACGCCTTCAAGTAGTTATGTGTTTACTTCTCCGGTTCCTCCCGTGGGTGCGTTTCCAGGGGAAATCGGCCTCACACTCGTTCAAGGGGAGAGCCTGCAAGTCAACGCTACACTGGTGTTTAATCCTGCGGGATCGTCTTTATTGCTGCCCAATAGTATTGCCGGTGTCGTCTTTAATGACCGCAATGCCAACTCCCTGCTTGACTTTGACCCAGTGACGGGTCTAGCAGATGATCTGGTCACAGATGCGACCCTGTTTATTGATCTCGATGATGATGGTGTCCGTGGGGACGATGAACCGACCACCACAACGGACTTTAACGGAAACTTTGCCTTTACCAATTTACTACCCACACCGAATATTGATCCGATCACAGGTCTTGCTGCGATCGAAGATACCTATGTCGTTCGAGTTGAGCCAACAGACGATCTGGGGAACTTAACCACTCCAATTGCTGCGATCACTCTAGGTGCTGGCGAAGCTGCTCAATTAACCTTCGGACTTTCGGGTGTAGTTCCCTTCCCGCCCGAAAACCAATTTGCTCAAGTGGGCGGTGGTATCGACGCCGATGCTCTGATTCCCGTCAGAGGCTTCACTCCCACAGTCGCGACATTCCCAGTTGTCTAATTCGGATTTACAACTCGACGGTTTAATGAGAAGTCGTTAAGTTTTTTGTATTGAGTCATCCCTAGAAAGATCAAGGTGAATTTGATCAACCTTCATCCTTTTCTGGGGTGATTTTTTTTGTAGATTTTCAGCATTATATCAAAAAATGTATCAAGATACTCAGATCATCAACAGAGAAAACGATATTATGAAATAATTAGGAAAAAATTAAGTTAAGTTTAACTTCAATCAAATTGTATCAACAGCAAACGGCTTTAAAGTTTCCTGCCAGTATCTTTCGATTAGACAACGGATTAACCATTATTCATCAGGAGATCTCTGCAACTCCAGTGGTCGTAGTCGATGTTTGGGTTAGAGCTGGAGCTGTGCAGGAGCCTGATCATTGGTCAGGTATGGCTCATTTCCTAGAACACATGATTTTTAAAGGGACAGACAAAATCGCTCCCGGAATCTTTGACCAAGTGATCGAAAGTCGAGGGGGAGTCACGAATGCCGCTACAAGTCACGACTACGCCCACTTCTACATCACAACCGCCGAGCAGTACCTCGAAGATACCCTAACCCCTTTGGGAGAATTGCTCTTACAAGCGAAGATTCCTGATGATGAATTTATCCGAGAGCGGGATGTAGTCCTCGAAGAAATTCGTCAAGCGCAAGATGATGTAGACTCCATTGAGTTTCAGTTGATAATGGAAAATATCTATAGTCATCATCCCTACGGGCGTCCGGTGCTGGGAACTCCTGAGAAATTAATGCAGCGATCGCCAGAAGAAATGCGCTGTTTTCATCAATGTCATTACCAACCGGACAATATGGCGGTTGTGATCGTTGGGGGAGTCAAACAAAATCGGGCGATTAATGCGATCAAACAGGCTTTTGATTCCTTTCCCTCTCCTCAAAACTGTCCTTGTATCGGGTTAACGCCTGAACCAAAAATTAGAGAAATTCGTCGCCAGGAACTGCAATTACCAAATGCTGAACAAGCCCGATTAACTTTAGCTTGGCTTGGCCCGGATGTCAAACAGTTGCGAGAGGCCTATGGCTTAGATTTGCTTTCGGTGATCCTCGCCGAAGGACGAACTTCTCGTTTAGTGCGGATGTTGCGGGAGGAATTGCAACTGGTTGATCATGTGATGAGTAACTTTTCTTTGCAACAACAATCGAGCTTGCTGACGATTAGTGCTTTGTTAGATACACAGCATATTGAAACCGTTGAAACGCTAATTCGTGATTGTATTTCCTCACTGCAAAGCGAACCGATTTCTGAACTCGAACTGAAACGGAGTCAACGTTTACTCTGTAATGATTACGCTTTTTCCACAGAAACACCCGATCAGTTAGCGGGTTTGTATGGCTATTACTTTACGGTTGCCGAACCCGAGTTATCGATGATTTATCCCACTGAAATTCAATCTTTTGAACCTGATGATTTGCAAGAACTAGCGCGAAAATACTTAAGTTTAGATTGCCATGCCGTGACGGTGATTCTACCGGGTTAGAAATACAGATTCAATCACACAGACAGGTCATGGCACTTCTCTAAAGTTAGGACTCTAGACGATAAACATCCGCCAGCAATTCATTCGCTTTGAGCCTTCTTTCTGGAGCGGGAGCATCATAGATAATCAATATAGAATTAGATTCTCCTAAACAGGGAAAATGAGCAATACCTTCGGCGTTATCGGCTCCTACTTTAATCGGCAAATCAAACATCACTTCTAAATGTTTGGAGTCCTGCCAATAAATCATTTCTTCAGTTCGCTTCTCAATATTTTTTAAGCGAAAGATTCGCATTGCCCCATTTAGATCCATTGTGGGGCCGGCGAGAATAATTAAATCTCCATCATGTAAATAAAGTTCTCGAATTCCTAATCCATCCAAGTCAATAAAATGTTTTCGATAGAGTTCTCCCTCTTTTTCCATCGGTTTAAGCATGAGAACACCCGGTTTTTTTTCGGCAACTTCGATCTCTAAAATAATCGCTAAACCTCGCAAAACAGGCCCTCTTAACCCTAAGAAAATCCGATCACCATGAATGGCTAACCCCTCAATATCAAGTCCGTTATCTTTTGAGGGTAAACCACTGGAAACAATGGCACCAATATGAGGATCTTTTTTGAGACTTTCAACTAAAATATTACCTTCTTTTGTTGTTTCTAAACGAGCGGCTGTCAGTTTTTTCTCAGGATCATCTTTCAACGTACAAGACTTAACCAAATTTCCATCAATAACAGGAATACGAGCAATTAAATAACGATTCGCCTCCGATGTCACCTGAGATAACCGCTCAACATCTTTTTGGGGATCTTTTCCCTTGGGTTTTTTGCGTTTGGTACTGTGAGAACCCATCACCCATAAGTAACCCTGAGAATAATCTAAACCTTCGATATCAATTTCATCCTCAGTATTGGGGAGTTCAAGAAAATCCGAAAGAGGAAAATGCTTGTGATTGCTAAAAACAAACGGTTCAACTGGGGAAAGTCGCTCGACTCCCAACAACTCATCAGAACCCACCCACAAACTACCATCGGGTGTCATCACTGCTGCTGAGAGTTCACCGACTAAATCATCGGAACCATCTTCAAAGCGTAGTAATACTCGACTCAGTAAAAAACCTTCTGACATTGGCTTGATTAATCACAGTTGTCTTTGATGTTGTGATCTTACTCGATTTTTGGCTTAGGTGGTTTTAAACTGACAATAACGAGCTTGTACAATCATATAAATTCCATAGGCAACCAAACCTAAAGCCACTATTGCCAGTAAAATTTTACCATAGGGCTGCTGTGCTAAGGTTTGTAACGCTCCCTCGAGTCCCTCAACTTGACTGGGATCAAATTGTCGAGCGGCTTGAATTAAAAAGAAACCTAACATCATAAAAATAACGCCTCTCGCGGCAATTCCAAAGCGACAGACGTTTATAATTAATTTTTCTTGTTTATAATCAAGTTCTGCTAAATTCAACTTCTTCTGAAACTTCGTCTGATAGGCTTGATAAATAAAATATAAACCTAGTCCCATAATAAGCAGACCCAGAGTTCCGACTAACCACTGACCAAAGGGTTGTGAGAGTACACGAGCCGTCCAAGTTTGTTGGCTATTACCTCCACCAATACTCGATCCAATTGCTAATAAAGCGGCATTGAAGGCTAAACTGGCATAGATTAAACCACTAAGAATATAACCCAGCCTTTTGGCAATTCCTTTAGCATCTGTTCCTTTATTTTCAGGATCTTTGATGGCTTCTACAAATCGCCAGATGACATATCCTACTAAACCAACTGCGACTAAAATTAATAAAATTTGTCCAAAAGGTTGAGCAGCAATGGTTCGGAAAGCACCGTTGATATCGGTTGTTTTTCCGTTGGAATTACCAAAGGCAGCCATGACTGCTAATAAACCAATTAACCCATAAACAGCTCCTTTTGTTGCATATCCAAAACGAGCTAATCTTTCGACCCACATGATGCAACTCCATTCATTTAAAAAAGTTATAAACATCATCAACTAGGAGTTAGTACAGCGATCAAAGAGTTCTTGATACTGTTGCTGATGTTGGGGATTATCGAGAACTAATTCAACTCTCACTCTAGCGCATCCATGAGAATGATCTAGGGCTATAGTTTGTAATAAATCACTGGCTGCTTTTAAAGAAGCAAATTCCCCTTTCACGCTGACTTGATGAGGTCTAAGTTTGGTTGATTCTAGTTCAACTCCCGTTATTTTTCCTTGTGATAAATCAATTTCAGCTAGGGGTTTTCCAGGCGATCCAACTTGTTCTACAATTAATTTTTCTCGTCTAACTGGAACTTCAACGATTTCAGTTTCCACTGTTTTACGAACGATCACTTCACCAATTTTTCGCCGTTCGTGCTTCACCGACAATCGTTCAGAAAGTAGACGAATTGTTTCATGATCTAGGGTCTTTGTAAAGGATTCATCTGCCCAATTAGTAAGATCATCGTTATCATCATTTTCTGAATCATCAACCGTTTCAATCTTTTTCTGTTCGGTTACATTTTCACTCAAATGAGCTGAATATTGATTCAACTTTTCTCGCATTTTATCCGTTAATTCGATAAAAAATCGATGATCATCTAAATCTACTTTTAGGATCGACTTTTGATGAACTCTAAACAAAGGCTTTGATTGTCCAGGCAGAGAAAAAAGAATCTGAATTGGGTCAGACTCATTTTTTAATACTCGTTCGACTTGACCGATTAATTCTCCTTGTTCATCGACAACCGAATAGGTCTGAACATCTTGAAGATTTAATGAATTATCAGGAGAAGAAACAGTAGGATAACGCTCTTGAGTAGTCATATTATGATGTTGATATAAGTTGATTCGCTAAAAAATTAAGTTTTTATTGAGTTAAAATTGAATAGAGGCGTTAGGTGGCTGGTGTTAGAAATAATCTAAGACCAGAAAAACCACCTAAGACCCAAACTCAACCTAACTATCACGGCTTTTGATCAACCCGGTTTTATCGTTTAACAACGGGTTTTCCATCTTTATCAACCCGCAATTCTTCACGACGGAGGGTTTCTTCAGCCGTTACAATATCGCGATCAACTTCTTTGCGGACATTCACTTCTTCACGCACATAAGCTTCCTTGTGAATATCTGCGGTTTCTTCGTAAATATCCATACGAGCGACTTCACCTTCTTTAAAATTCGCAGTACCCGGTGTTACCACTTCTCCGGCATTTGAAGGAGTCGTTCGTTCAACAACTACACGCTCTTTTTCAATCGGAACAGAAGCCTGAGCTTTCTCTGTTTCTACGGTTTTTCCGATAACAACCTCTCCCGCTTTATGACGATCTTTATTCGCAATTAAGCGTTCTTCATAGAGCTTGAGTGTACCATGATCGCGCTCGTTGAGATCAAATAATTCTTGATCGTTCTCATAGCGGTAGTTAGTACCATTACCATTCGCTACAGGTTGACGAGTGCGATAACTTTGGCGAACCCGTTCTTCGTAGTCATAATCTACACTCATATTGCTATCATACTTCGGTAAAGCCTCAGCTTGTTCTCTGCTGGTTAAACCCAAAGCATATAGCTTACGATCATTAAAATCAATCCGAGAACGACCGACAGGTAATAAGACCTTCTTACCAAAAATCCAGAAACCTGTGTCAATTACAAAATAACGAATTCGACCTGCTTCATCAACTAAAGCATCATCAACTGAACCGATTTTTTCGTTACTGGTTCCCGCATAAACGGTATAACCTTTGAAGTCGTTTCCTTTAAACAACTCATCCACGTAGTTGGGATAGTATTCTTTAATTCTTACTAATGTCATAATTTATTGTGTTTTTGTTTCAACTACACTTACCATATTAGAAAATGAGCGAGTGTAATCAATCCCCCCACCGGGAGATTTAAAAGCTATGTCGGGGGATGGATGATAAAAATAGAGAAAAATTTAGATACTTAAGGAAACAAAGATAAAAATTATCTTAACCTTTCTAAAGATTCAAGAAAGGGCTATTGAAATTGAGAAAATTAGAGAGTAAGAGGGTAAAAATATGACAAGAGCAGCAACAGACTACAAACGAGGAGTTGGAGTTTTTCAAACACGGAGACAGGTAGAACAAGCACTGGATCAATTACGCGATCGCAATTTTGATCTCAAACAAGTTTCTGTGATTGCGCCGGACTTCGATAGAGACTCAGAAGTTGAAGTTTATACTCATTCTGAAGGCAATCACGCGGATACAGGGGCGGTTTCCGGTGCGATCGCCGGAGGGACGCTCGGTATCATCACTGGATTATTAGTCGGTTTGGGAGCGGTGGCAATCCCCGGAATTGGGCCGATTTTATTAGCAGGTGCCGAAGCAACCGCGTTGGCGACAACCTTAGCGGGAACGGCGATAGGTGCCGCATCCGGCGGAATTATCGGGGCTTTAATTGGTTTAGGGATACCTGAAGATCAGGCGAAAGTTTATAATGATCGACTCTCCCAACATCAATATATTGTCATCGTAACCGGAACACCCCGAACGGTTGATCAAGCAGAAGACATCCTTCGCCATCAAGGAATAGAACAATGGCACGTTTATGATGCTTTGCAAGTTGAAGTCACACCGATGATCGATGATGAGGTTTCCAGTTCTTCTTTTGCAGATCAACAAAGAGCGATCATTACTCCCCCCGAAATCAAACGAAAAGTTAGACATCCAGAACATTCTGAACGGATCGAACGAGAAGAAAGAACAATTATTACCCCTCGTGTTGAGACAAAAAACTCTATTGAATACGATGGCAGACCGGAAGTGATTGAGTATCAACAACGTCAACAAACCGTCACTACCACTCCGTCAGAAGTCAAACAAAACGTTGTATATCAAGGAGATCCCAAAATGATGAAACGTCAAGAAAGATCCAATGTAAACCCTCGCGTCGAGGCTAAAAAGTCGGTTGAATATGAGCAGCCACTAGAGATAGAAAATCCTGTTGAATACGATCAACAACGTCAAGTAAAAGTGAATTCACTAGAGAATCTCAAACAAGAGGATCGCCAAATGAGGAATGGTCAAAAAGGAGCAAAACATTCAGAATTTGTCGTGATTGATCGACGGGATGCTCAATACAAATCCCCTGAAAAACGTCAGTAAAAACTTCATATTATTCAAAAATTAAATAGGAGTAAACAACATGAAAAAGTTAACATCTTTAATGATTGGGAGCCTAGTTTTATTAGGTGCGGCTGGATGTGATGTTGCTCGTACCAGTGCTGACGCTCCCACCTCTATCGACGGTGAAGTTAAAAATCCCCGAATGATAGAAGAAACAAAACAAGACGCGGATAAAAATATTCGTCAAGCGCAATTAAACTCAGATATTCGGGCGCGAGAAGAACGTAATAATTGGTCTGGAGATCGACAAGAACGTTCGGATTCGGATCTTGAAAGCGAAGTTCGTGCTAAATTAGAAGCGAATATTCAGGGAAGTAAACTCACCGTTCAAGCCGAAGATGGTGCAGTAATAATCGCTGGAACCGTACCCAGTCAACGAGAATATGAAACGATTGAACCGTTATCCAAAGAAATTCTTGGGGTTGATTCGGTTGATATTAGTAGGGTCGAAGTCGTAGAACCTACAGAATCTTAGTAAGCGGTTCATAAACTAACTAAAAATTAAGACCAATTTTTGAAGTAGAGACGTGCCAGGGCGCGTCTCTATAAAGATTGAGAAAGGTGTGGTAAAAAGGGATTTATATTCATGTCATTTGGGCTGACTGTTTTTGGCATCTTCATTTTATTGATTGTTACGCTTGATGTATTGATCACCACCTTAACCGTTGGTGGGGGAGGTCCGCTCACCAGCCGACTCTCAGCCAGAATATGGGCGATCGCCTTGAAACTTCATCGTCATCATTCCAATCATCGCATTTTAGGGACAATCGGCTTATCACTGTTGGTTTTTATGACATTGCTGTGGTTTGCTTTAACTTGGTTAGCATGGACGCTGGTGTTTGTCTCAGGTGAAGGGGCGGTGGTGACATCTTCTAATTTAATCCCGGCGACGTTTTGGGAGAGAGTCTACTTTGTCGGTTATACCCTCTCAACTTTAGGACAGGGAAACTATCAACCCCAAGGTTCTCCTTGGCAAATTGCGACGGCGATCACTTCAATTAACGGCTTTTTTCTCGTCACCCTCACCTTTGCTTATTTGGTACCGGTGGTTTCTGCGGCGAGTCAAAAACGTTCTTGTGCGACTTATATTGCTTCTTTGGGCGGTACCGCAGATGAGATCATTACCCGGGCTTGGAATGGCAAAGACTTCGGACAACTCGATCAACATCTGATCGCTTTAAGTGCCATGCTCACCCAACTGGGGGAAAATCATCTAACTTATCCGATTCTGCACTATTTCCACAGTATTGAGCGTTATCGCGCCATGACCCTGAGTATAGTTGCCCTTGATGATGCCTTAACTTTACTGCAATATGGCATTCCCCCCAACCATCAACCCGATGGGGCGGCGCTGCGATCGGTTCGTCGGGCGAGTGCTGCTTTTGTTGCTACCCTGAAGTCTGCCTATCTCAACCCCACTGAAGAAACTCCCCCCTTACCTGCTTTAAAATTGGTTCGACTTGAGGGAATTCCTACTGTCAGCGACTCCCAATTTCAACAGGCGACTCAACACCTCTCTCAACGCCGACGCATTTTGTTAGAGTTAATTCGCAATGATGGCTGGACTTGGGATGCGATCGCTTCGACTCGAACCACCTCTCGGGCGAGTAATTTAGACGATCATAGTGCGCTCGATGATGTTGTTTACATGGGAGTTGATCGGCTCCCCAAAACTTAGAATTTTAAATTAGGAAAATCAAGAATGAGCGAGTCATTAGAAGTTAATTTACTTCTGTTTATTTTGTCAGCAGTTATCATTGGAGTCTGCGGAACTAAACTTTCTAAAGTTGCCGATCAACTTGCTGATGCAACCGGGTTAGGTGAAACGGTTGTGGGCGGATTATTTATTGCGATTTCGACTTCTTTACCGGAGTTGGTGACTTCTGTTGCTGCGGTGAAACGGGGCGCATTAACTTTAGCCATTAGTGGGATTATTGGCGGGAATACTTTTGATGTTCTGTTATTGTCTTTTTCCGATTTTGCTTATCCCGAAGGTTCGATTTATCATGCAATTACCCAGTCGGAAGTGTTTGTGATTGCTTTAACGATTTTAATGACATCAATTCTGCTGTTGGGACTCCTCAGACGGGAAAAGTCCGGTATTGGTAATATTGGTTTTGAAACCTTTTCAATTCTTTTGCTTTATCTGGGCGGTTTTGTGGTTTTATTAACTTGGGGTTGATTTTGATGTTCAATAGGACTCAGTTGCTTGTATAATTATAACGAACTCTGTTGAACCCTAATTACTGAATTTTACTTAAATATCTCCCATGAGTCGTTCTCCAAAAACGGGTACAAAAATTGTCTTATTTACGATGGGAATTGCCCTGATTATTATCGCCGTGATTGTGGTCTTAAGGGGTTTAGGTATTTTATCCGCTATTCCCGACTTTATCATTTGGGCGTTGGTTCTCCTGACCCTCGGAATTGGCATCATCGGAGGGCTAGTCAGTCAGGGAAACTAAAGGTTAGATTAAAACACAATCGCCCACTGTTAGTTTATCGGAGAGGGAAGAATTAGGGACTCTACCGAAAGGAATAGTTATAAATTCTATCGTTGAGGAGAAGCCATCATCTCCTCAAATTGTTATGCTATTAGTTCCGATAGCAGAGGGAAACCGAATTTTGACGATGTTAGAGCAAGCAGCCCAGTTAAAACAGGCGTTAGTGGATTTTGTCTATGATGCAGAGGGAGACTTAGCTGTTGCCTTTGAACAGTATGTCGCCACTCATGGGAGTCGAGATCGTCAAGATATTCGTCTGCAAAACTTGGTTGTAGATATGTTTTTAAATTCCGGGGAAGTTGACGATCAAACTCCGATTGATTTATTCTTGGCGAGTGAGTCGGACTTAAGTGCTAGCGATCGCGATCTGGTTAAACATTGGCAGCAAACCTTCACAGGCTTATTTGAAATCATAGAGATTCAGCCCGAAAGTTTCAAGTTAATGAACTGGTTAACGGCTAAATATTATACGGTTTTTCCGAGTCCCGAAATTTCTCAGTCAGACATGGATAAATGGAAACCGGGTGATATTTTGCTGAGTCGTATTGCTCCTTTACCGGATGGAAACTGGATGTTTTCTGGGGCTTGTATTCCCAAAGGAAAACTGGGTAAACCTAAACTTGCGGTTGTTATTGGTGAATTTAAGGATAACTATCCAAATCAACTCTATGGAGATGCACCTGATCTTTTAGAAAAAGCCTGGGAATCTGTGCTTCAATACCATCAAGAATTTGTTGATTGTTTGGGAAGTGATCGTATTTTATTACCGGGATATCAGCTTAACAAAAAAATTACTGAATTGCAAGAAAGATTAAGCAAAAAACAATTAGAAGCGGCAGGAATTGATAGTTCAAAATCTCTCAAACAGATTATTCAAGAAGCGGGAGTCGATGAGACTGAAATCAAAGCTTCAGCCACAGAAGCGGGTGTCGATGAGAAATCAGTTGAACAAGTGTTAGGAAATAATGACTCTCCGATGCTTTTTCCCAAAGTACAACTTCCCGATGAAATCAAACGGGCGGAACAAGTCATGGCTTTTTCTCATCCTCGTTGGGGTCAAATGTTCGTTCCAACTTATCCTAAATTTGTGAGTGTACTTAAAGCAGAAGATCCGGTTACTCAACCCAATTCTGATAAACTGGTGCGAAAGTATTTAGAAGATAAAGAGATTAATACTTTTATTTGGCAACAACTGAAAGAAGAATATCCAACTCAACTAGAAACTCTCTTAAAAGCAGTATTAGAACGTCCCGATTTTCACTTAGAACGAGATTTTGAATCGATGCTCAAACAATACAATAAATCTCTAGAACCTCAACTTCCAGAAATTGCCAGTGTTCCTCAACATCTGCATCAGTTATTTGAGGAAGCCGTTGCTCAGGTACAGTCCAAATCTAAAAGTAGTAAGAAGAAAAAGAAAGGCAAGGGTTTTCAAGAAGTTTAAGGAATCATGATTTATAGAGGAGTTGTAATAGAATTCTGTTTGCTGATCATAAAAAACAGAGCCTCTTACAGCTCCGCTCAAGAATCGTTCTACTGTCTTACCTGTCCCTATGCACCTTGTTCATACAGTCAAACTCTGAAAAAAAGAGTTTAGTTTAATTTTTGTATTTAGTTCAGTTTAGGCGTGTCTTGCAACTAATCCCCAGATAAAGATCAAAAGCATTGCACCTAATACTGCAAAGATAATACTTGGAATGGTTAATGCTCCGGCTGAGGCGGCGGCGGCACCGCTACTTCCCAATAAAGTTTGACCCAGATAACCACCAACTAATGCACCTAAGATTCCTAGTCCTAATGTGGCAAAAATACCGCCTCCTTGATTACCCGGGTAAATTAGTTTTGCAAGCGCACCTGCAATCAAACCCAAAGCTAACCAAGCTAAAATACCCATAATTTTTTTCCTCAAATTTTTTTCTTGATGTTCTTATCCTATCGCTTTCAGCAGTAGAGCGTCTTCTACCAATAGAAGGAACATATTTAGAGTCCATAGAAAGAGGAAGTGTTAATAATTCTCTATCTGGAGAAATAGCTTTTTATTCACAAGCTCATCACTCAGAGAGATGATTTAACGTCTCATTTAATTCTATATTTAAGTCTAATGAAGTTCCCAATGAACAGGAATAAAAAAGATGAATTTACTGATGAATGCTGGCATAGATGCCGCTCCTCATTTTCCAGTTTCAGCCGTAGTTGTAGGAGTTGTTGGCTTTCTTGCAGCGACTTCAATTGGTTCTATTGCCTGGTACAATTCTAAACGACCTCCGGGTTGGGAAAATAAAGAACGTCCTGATTTTGTTCCCAATGTGGATAAGTCAGAAGATCCGGGTCTAGGTTAATAGATCACTAAAATTCCTAGCATTTTGAATGTTTTTAAATAAGCTAGATCATGCTATAACTCATTTTCAACGATTTAGCTTTCACTTGTAGTTTATCTCTTTTAATAAGGAGGATATTATGGCTGATACTCATAAGAAAACGGGTGGCGATGAAGGTCATTATGATCGTAACATTCAACCTGCTGAAGTTGGCGCTCGTCAGGATAGAGAGGGTGATCAATATAAAAAGTTGCCTGAAAAAGAAGGCGGAATTGATACGACTAAAGGCTACACTGTTGATCAAGAAGGGTTAGCAAATAATTACGCCATTGAACCTGAAATGTACGTTAATACACCTGGAGATTTACGGGAAGAAGAGGAAGCTGAAAAACAAGAACGGGTGGAAGAGTTAAAAGAGGTTAAAAAACACGGTCAAAAAGGTCAAGGTGTGATCTAATCTAGGCTTTATCTCCAAAAAAGATAGATAGGAGCTTTATCTCCCGCAAAGGTTTGCCCAATCTTGCAAACTTCAATAGCGGGAGTTTTTCTGATCTAAATTTTCAAAAATATTAAGCTGTAAAAATATTGTTATAAAAATCAGTCTTTTGACGGATTAGTTTAT
>NZ_LATL02000062.1 GCF_000972705.2 Limnoraphis robusta CS-951
TATTTCGCCACGTAGCAACACAAATGAACTTTCAAATCTTAGAAATCAATGGCGAGGATGAACACATACACGCATTGATTGAATACCCTCCCAAACTTTCTGTGTCTAAAATTGTGAACGCCTTAAAAGGTGTTTCAAGTCGCCGTTATGGGCAAGCAGGGTTGAAAAACCATATGGTAAAACAGCTTTGTGGAGTCCTAGTTATTTTGCTATCTCCGTTGGCGGCGCACCTATTGACGTACTGATTCAATACATTAAGAATCAAAAAAAGCCGTCCTAGAAGGACGGGGCTTGTATCCCATTATTTTCGGTCAGGGCGATCGCGTCTGATTGCTTCTCCTTAATAGCATTGGGTTTGATGCCAGTTCTGTATATATAAGGTATATTTTAGATTTAACCCAACACCCAACCCCTTTTTCTATTGGTGAATTCATTATGCAATCTAACCTCAACCCAAATCCTCAAAAAAATCTCGATTCAACGGCTAATTCTCCACAAAAAATTGCTATTTTAGGTTCGGGGGCTTGGGGTTCAGCGTTGGCAGGTTTAGCGCGTTATAATGGTCATCAAGTGCAGGTTTGGTCACGGAGTAATGAGAATTCTTTAGAGGAAATTATCGCAGATGCAGATTTAGTGCTTTCTGCGGTTTCTATGCCTGGAGTTTGCCCTATTGCCACTCAAATTAAAGAGACAAAATTAAAAGATAATATTCCCATTGTTACCGCAACAAAAGGACTGGATACCGAGACAACTTATACCCCTTCAAAAATTTGGTCAAATTGTTGTTCTGATCATCCGATTGTTGTACTTTCAGGGCCTAATTTATCCAAAGAAATTGAACAAGGATTACCTGCGACGACGGTTGTTGCTTGTCAAGATATGAATGCAGCAAAAATAGTACAGCAGCTACTTTCTTCTAAGCGTTTTCGTGTCTATACCAGTCCCGATCCACTAGGCACAGAATTAGGCGGAACGTTAAAAAATGTGATTGCCATTGCAGCCGGAGTTTGTGATGGTTTACACTTAGGAACGAATGCCAAATCAGGATTATTAACCCGTGCTTTAACCGAAATTATTAAAATCGGAACGCATCTGGGTGGACAAGCAGAAACCTTCTTTGGGTTGTCAGGTTTAGGGGATATGTTAGCAACCTGTAATAGTCCTTTAAGCCGCAATTATCGCGTCGGTTATGGACTCGCCCAAGGGAAAAATTTAGAACAAGTTTTATCAGAGTTGGGAAGTACCGCCGAAGGCGTTAATACAACCAATGTATTAATTGAAATTGCCCGCAGAGAACAGATTACTGTTCCGATTTCTTGGCAAGTTTATCAGCTATTAAACAATAAAATTACCCCCCAAGAAGCTGTAGAAGCGTTGATGGAACGAGATTTAAAACCCGAATTTTTAGAAGGAATTATTTAACCTGAAAATTCCCAAAAACACCAACCGTAGGGGCGGGTTAACCCCGAGATTTGGGAAAACAAATAGATTCAGATAAACCCGCCCCTAAATGATTAATTTTTGCGATAAATAAATCTCTTTTAACCGCCTAAAGTATACAATATCTATTGGAGTCAGTTTAGCCCCATTCCAAACCGAATGAACAAATTTAAGTTACCGGATACTCTAGTGATTTCTTCTTTTATTCTTCTTCTGGTAATTGTGCTAACCTGGATAATTCCAGCCGGAGAATATAGCCGTGAAATTGTTGAAAATAGAAGTATTGTTGTACCAGGTTCTTATCAGGTTGTCACCCCGGCACCTCAAAATATTTTAAACTTTTTTATTGCCCCTGTAAAAGGATTTATTTCTGCAACTGAAGTGATTGCTTTTATTTTCTTTGTTGGCGGTGCATTTGGAATAGTAAACGCCACAGGTGCAATTGATGCTGGACTCGAAAAATTAGTCAATTTAACCGTTAGAAACCCGGCTTACAAATGGGTGATTATTCCTCTATTAATCCTCGCTTTTTCCTTTTGTGGAGGTAGTTTTGGAATGAGTGAAGAAATATTAGTTTTTGTATTAATTACCATTCCCTTAGCCCAAGCATTAGGCTATGATACAATAACAGGGGTTGCTATTCCCTTTGTTGGGGCGGGTGTTGGCTTTGCAGGAGCATTTTTAAACCCGTTTACCGTTGGCGTTGCCCAAGGAATTGCTCAAGTTCCGTTATTTAGTGGAATTCGCTACAGACTCTTAGTTTGGGCAGTGTTTTCTTTGATGGCGATCGCTTATATTTTGTGGTATATTTATCGTCAAGATGTTAGTCGAGAAAATAGTCTGTTATATTCCGTTGAAACCGCAACCCCATTAGAAAAACAAGTTCGAGAATATCCCCTCACTGTTAATAGAATAATCGTTTTAATCCTATTTTTTCTAACAATATTAATCCTCGGTTGGGGTGTCACAACTCAAGGATGGTATATTACCGAAATAGCCGGATTATTTTTTGCTTTAGGAATTTTTTCGTCGTTAATTGGTGGACTTTCCCTTTCTCAAACCACAAACGCTTTTGTAGATGGTGCAAAAGAGATGATGATGGCTTGTTTAATTGTGGGGTTTTGTAAGGGGATTTTAATCGTCGCGACAGAAGGGAAAATAATCGATACTATTTTATTTCAAATTACCCAAACTGTTGAAAGTTTACCTACGGTGATTTCAGTACAAGCGATGTTTTGGTTTCAAGCCATTTTAAACTTTTTTGTTCCCTCCGGTTCAGGACAAGCAGCGTTAACCATGCCTATTATGGCACCGTTGAGTGATTTACTCGGAATTTCTCGACAAACCGCAGTATTAGCGTTTCAAATGGGAGATGGTTTAAATAATCTAATTATTCCCACCAGTGGGGTAACAATGGGTGTCCTTTCTATCGCCAAAATCCCCTATGAAATTTGGTTACGTTGGATAATGCCGTTAATGGTTTATCTGTTTTTAGGGGCGATGTTTTTTCTGTTTGTTGCGGTTAAAATTGGCTGGAGTTAAACCTCTGGTTAACCCTCTCCTACGAGGACAGGGAAAAGGTGTCAGGTTCAGGACGATTAATTAATCGAGAGGGGAGTTAAGAGAATCAACCTTTTCGTGCAAGCATCTTGCTTGCTGAATGCCTATTTTTTAATCCTTTTTACACAATATAATAGTCCTCTTGAGAGGACTTATAATTTTAGCCAGAGAATTAATTCTCTGTCTCTTATTGCTGCGGTTTTTTTACAGTCTAGGGGCGGGTTCACATCGATTTATTCATCTAACAAACAACCTGGCTAAACCCGCCCCTACAAAAATCTCGGGTTTATCGTTTAGAAATGAATCACAAACCCCAACCCCAACAGCAACCCACTCCAAAAATGCAGGGAAACCGCAATATATTTACAGTTACTAACTAACTCCGGTTTATCGTGATTTAAACCCACATGGCGACAAAGTTTAATCGCAGAAGGTAAACCCACAAAACTCAATAACGTCCAAACCGGAAACGTTCCTAAAATAACACCAATCCCGGTAATTGCAAAGATTATACCACAAAATATCGGCAAAAGTTGCGCTCCCCGTTGAGTTCCCAGACGAACAATTGGGGAATATTTCCCCGCAGCTAAATCATCTTCGACTTGATGAAAATGGGAACAAAATAATATTAAAGTTGTCGAAATTCCCAGAATAATAGAAGCCGCAAAACTGACACTTGACCAACTCTGAGTTTGACTATAATAAGCCGCAGAAACCGCCAACGGTCCAAAGGCAAAAAAGCAGAGAAATTCGCCCAAACCTTGATAACCTAAGCGAAAAGGCGGCCCTTGATAAGCATATCCCAGGAAACAACAACCCAAAATTAAACCAATAACCGTAAAGTCTTTTTGCCACCAACAAATTAACAGAATTTCTAGTATTCCCACCGTTAAACACAGTAAACCAATCACAAAAACTAAATTCTTTTTTTGGGTTAAATTAACCAAAGAATGGGCTTTATTTTTGTCAATTCCCGTTTCCGAGTCGAACACATCATTATGAATGTTTTCCCAGGCTAAAATTAAAATAGCCGCACTAATAAATGTTGTAAAAACTGCCAAGTTGATATATTTTTGTTCAAACCAAGCAATAGCTGTCCCCAACCATATCGGCATAATTGCCACGCTATACATGGGGGGTTTAATTGCCGCTAACCAAAGCTTATTTTGATTGTTTTCAGTAATCAGTTTTGTTGTCATAGTTTGAGTTTAAATGAGTAGAGATGAACTTAAAAATTTACAGCTTTTGTTGAAATCTTGGTTTGTTTTCCGGTTAACACCGTGAGTCTAAAATTACTCGAAGGAACTATCGTTATCCCTCGTCTAACAGGTTTAACAACATGAGTTTGATTAAACGCTAACTGATAGTTTAACAACAGGGTTGCTAAAATTAGCTTCATTTCAAACAAAGAAAGCGCCATTCCGATACAGCTACGACTTCCGCCCCCAAACGGTAAATATTCATAGGGCGAAAATTTTTGCTCTAGGAAACGATTTGGGTTAAACTGTTTAGAATGCGGATAAACTGACTCCCGNAAAATTAGCTTCATTTCAAACAAAGAAAGCGCCATTCCGATACAGCTACGACTTCCGCCCCCAAACGGTAAATATTCATAGGGCGAAAATTTTTGCTCTAGGAAACGATTTGGGTTAAACTGTTTAGAATGCGGATAAACTGACTCCCGATGATGGGCTAAATGAATACATGGCACTAAAATTGTACCCGGTTTAAACTGATAATTCTCGATTTTGACACTTTCTTTAACAACTCTCGGTTGAGAAATTAACGCGATGGGATGAATGCGTAACGTTTCCTGACAAACTGCATTCAGATAAGGCAGTTGGACAATATCCATCGGATCAGGATTTTCATCTAAACCGTTTAATTCCTCCACTAATTGATCGAGAATTTTAGGATAACGATGAATCCAATAAAACGCCCAAGCTAAAGCCGATGCTGTGGTATCATGTCCTAACAGTAATAACGTAATTAATTGATCTCTAAGTTCTTCATCTGTTAGAGGTTTACCCGCTTCATCTCTAGCGGAAATTAACAGCGAAAGTACATCTTCCCCGAGGGGTTTTGTTCGACGTTCGGCAATTTCAGCATAAATTAAATCATCGATTTGTTGTCGGCGTTGGAGAAATTTTCCCCAAGGACTTCTAGTTCCTAAATTTTGTTGTAAAGGCGGTAAGAAAAACTGAATTGAATTAAGAGGTTGATTGACACTTTCTAAATAGGGTTCAATTCGATGCTTGAGTTGAAAATAACGTTGATTTTCCTTCAGTCCTAAAACAACTTGCAAAATGACTTCTAAAGCGATTTTGGAGGTATAATCTCGAATGGCAATAAAATCACCCGGAGACCAGTTTTGAGTTACTTTTAGGGTTAAATTAGAAATAGTTTTACCGTAGGCAGGAAGTTGTTGACCATGCAAAGGAGGCATCACTAATTTACGCAGGCGTTGATGGCGTTTACCATCGGTGCATATCAAAGATTGAGAACCCGTTAACGGTTGAAAAACGTGGGTTATTTTGCCGAGTTCAAATTTATCCGCATCGGTGTTAAAAATCGCTTCAATGGCTTCAGGATTGCTAAAAAAGACAATCGGAGGTGAGTTTAAACCGAGTACCCGCAATGTAAAACAATCTCCAAATTGGTTCGCACACCGTTCTAAAAATTGGGTCGGTTGGGCGATAATTTGTAAGGTTTGGACTAACGCAGGTAGCCTGGGGCCATCAGGCAATCTCATAGATTTGTTTGTAGAGAATCCAGTACAAAGTGCTAGAAACCTTCCAGGGGAACGTCTCTAACCCCTATTGGATTAGGATACCATTTGAGTTGATACCTAAAACTTTACATAAAATTACGAATAGATGACGACAGAGATTTACAACTCATTTTAGAAGCTAGCTCTGCCGATCATCAACTCTGTTTTTACATTAATTTTTATTGCTGGGAGTTGTCATTTTTGCGAACAATAATCATTCCACGAGAGCGGGTAGAAGAAGAATCTTTGTCTACACAAGCCTTATACATTCGTTCAGCAGGACACTTCCAAAAGCGAGTATATTTCTTAGGGTTGGTATCTGCTATTGTGATTTCCTGTGTATTGGGATCAAAATCAGCCACCAAGGAGAAGTGACCACCACCTAGATTGAAATTATCGTGAGCGATGCTCACACTAAAGTTTAAGATGTGAATATCTTTGTCATCAGAAACTGCCCTTTCAATTTCTTGAATAAAAGCCTCAAAAGTCATATTTCGTTGGTCGAAATACTCCATTCTGACAGAAAAGGGTAATTTGCCATTTTCGATATAACTGATGAAGGTNCCACCAAGGAGAAGTGACCACCACCTAGATTGAAATTATCGTGAGCGATGCTCACACTAAAGTTTAAGATGTGAATATCTTTGTCATCAGAAACTGCCCTTTCAATTTCTTGAATAAAAGCCTCAAAAGTCATATTTCGTTGGTCGAAATACTCCATTCTGACAGAAAAGGGTAATTTGCCATTTTCGATATAACTGATGAAGGTATCGTAGGTCTCTGCCAGAGTCATCCCGTCATCAAGAACAGAAGCAATTGGTAATCGGGTCACATAAAAAATATCATCAACAGAGGTCGAATGTCCCAGCGCTGTTAACGCATAAGCGACTGCTGTTACATTACAACAGTTGATCGGTTGTTGAAAGGCTAGGAGGCTGATATTGTCAAGATCTTTTGTGATCATGGAGGTAGTCCTAATTTGATCTATTCCCTAAATTTTCAGGAATCAAGCAATATCCTATCAGGAAAAGTTGTTTCTTTTACTATGAATATTCAAGATATTGGTGAACAAGGCTTATTAGCGATTGTCAAGGGTTTCTGTCCAGTGGAAGTAGTCGGAGATGATGCAGCGATTATTACCCCCAAACCGGATGAATCCTTAGTCGTGACTACAGATATGTTAATCGATGGGGTGCATTTTAGCGATCGCACCACTTCAGCCCGTGATGTCGGTTGGCGGGCGACTGCGGCGAATTTATCGGATATTGCAGCGATGGGGGCGACTCCGTTGGGAATTACGGTGGCGTTGGGGTTAACAGGTGATACCCCTGTTGCTTGGGTTGAGGAATTTTATCAGGGAATATCTGAATGTTTAGAACCCTTTAATACGCCTATCGTTGGGGGAGATATCTGTCAGTCTGCCGTGCGTTGTGTTTCCATTACCGCTTTTGGACAAGTTAACCCTCAGTCTGCCATTCGCCGAAATACCGGCCAAGCGGGAAATGGGATTGTTGTCACCGGAGTGCATGGAGATTCCAGGGCGGGGTTAGAATTATTGCTGAAGCCAGAGATGGGACAATCTTTAAGCCAGGGGCAACGTTCATCATTAATTCAAGCCCATCAACGACCCCAACCCAGACTCGATGCGATCGCCATTTTACAAGAAATACTCCCCGAAGGAGTGATAGTCGCCGGAATGGATAGTAGCGATGGTTTAGCGGATGCGATTGTACAAATCTGTCAAGCTAGCAACGTCGGGGCGAGAATACACAGCCATCAAATACCCCTTTCGGCTGCTTTACAACAGCTTGTATCTCCCTCAGAGGCTTTAGACTGGGCGCTGTATGGAGGCGAAGATTTTCAGTTAGTCTTGTGTCTTCCTTTAGCCTTAGCCGAACAGTTCGTTGAGAAATTGGGAGGGGGAGCAGCAGTTGTAGGAAAAACAACCCCTGACTCCCAAATTCTTCTCGTTAATCAGATGTCACCTCAGACAGAAACTCTCCTTGTTTTGAACAAAGGATTTCAGCACTTTTGAAAGATTTGCTCGGTGCAAAGCTTAATTTTCAATTAAAAAATCCACCTGACCGTTCGGAAGCAGGGATAATGGAGTAGGAACAAGCTACCTTTTCATCGATGGCTCGACTTTAGCATCCGAGTTCCTAATCCTTAATCCCAAGTTCATTTTAGGCAGCCGGCCAATGTTTAGCGACTAACTCAGCCAAGTCTACAACTCGTTGGCTGTAGCCCCACTCGTTATCGTACCAAGCGATAACTTTCACCATGTCACCATCCATCACCATCGTCAAGCTAGCATCGATGATAGAGGAAGCATCCCGTCCGCGATAGTCGCTGGAAACCAGAGGCAGATCGCTGTATTCGAGAATCCCATTGAGTGGGCCTTCTGCTGCTTCTTGTAGGACTCGATTGACCTCTTCAGCAAAAGTTTTCTTCTCAACCTGAACCACCAAGTCTACGATTGAGACATTAGGAGTCGGAACCCGCATAGCAATTCCGTTGAGTTTCCCCTTCAGTTCTGGAATCACTAAAGCCACCGCCTTAGCAGCTCCGGTTGAAGTCGGTACAATGTTGATCGCCGCAGCCCGAGCCCGACGTAAATCCCGGTGACTCGCATCTAAAATGCGTTGGTCCCCAGTGTAGCTGTGGGTGGTCGTCATTGTCCCTTTAACGATCCCAAAGTGTTCGTGTAGCACTTTGGCAAAAGGAGCGAGACAGTTAGTGGTACAACTAGCGTTACTCAGGATGTTGTAATCTTCGTGTTTGTAGGTGCTGTCATTAACACCCATCACGAAAGTACCAATCTTTCCGCCTTTACCAGGGGCTGTAATTAATACCTTCTTCGCACCGGCTTGTAAGTGCAGAGAAGCGCCCTCTTCGCTAATAAAGACGCCTGTTGCTTCGATAATCAAATCAACACCCCAATCAGCCCAGGGTAAATTGAGGGGGTTGCGATCAGAGACACACTTAATGGTTTTTCCGTTGAGAGTCAGCGAGTTTTCATCCGCTTGAATATCAACCCCTTTGAGTGTCCCCAACATCGAATCATACTTCAGTAAATGAGCATTTGTCTTGGGGTCTGAGGTATCATTAATTGCGACCAAATCGAGATTACTATTCTCGCGAGTCAACAAACAACGCACAAAGTTGCGTCCGATCCGTCCAAAACCATTGATTGCGACTTTAATCACCTTGTTCCTCCTAACAATGGCATTGCCCAACTCAGGCACGAGCCTTTTATGATTTAGGTTTCTAATGACCCCAATCATACCCTAAAGGCAGACCCATTCTTACGTTTAGCTTTCCAAACTTCTTGTAGAGATGCAACAGGTCGCCCCCTACATCAGCGAAATCCCCCTACAGGAGAGGGTTTTGACNTGCGACTTTAATCACCTTGTTCCTCCTAACAATGGCATTGCCCAACTCAGGCACGAGCCTTTTATGATTTAGGTTTCTAATGACCCCAATCATACCCTAAAGGCAGACCCATTCTTACGTTTAGCTTTCCAAACTTCTTGTAGAGATGCAACAGGTCGCCCCCTACATCAGCGAAATCCCCCTACAGGAGAGGGTTTTGACTCCAAGGCCCTTGTTAGTTCGGGTGCTTATACCCCACAAGCTGATCCCCAATTTGATTGTCCCCCTTCTATCCCCTCGAAATTTTCTCAACAGGAATCCGGTATTTGCCTAGAGACAAGGGATATAGTATACAACTACTAAAGCATTTCGCCCCCTCTTCGTGAAGGATGGCGTAGAATGCTTCTTGAGAAAAGATTAACCAAACTGTATCGGGAAAAAACAATTCTTGATATGATATCGCCTGTTATTGGCGCGGTGTGGTGTGTTAAGGAGCGATCAATGCCTAGTTCTGTTGATTTCAGTGGCAGACCCTTTCATTTCATCGGCATCGGTGGAATCGGGATGTCTGCTCTTGCCTATATTCTAGCAAAGCGCAACCTGCCAATCTCTGGCTCGGACTTGCAAACGACCCATATCACCCAGCGTTTGCAAGGCTTGGGCGCTCATATTTTTTGGAGTCAAGATGCCAGCAATTTTGCGGCTTTTGCCCCTAAAATCGATCCAAACAGCACCCCGAAAAGCTTAAACTTGGGGCAGACGAACGGATCAGAGCAAGCGGTAATGATCACAACCGGAATGATTGAACCGAAGGTCAACGGCAAAGCATCACCCTCGATGCACTTACCGCAAGTCATTTGTTCGACTGCCATACATCCAGAAAACTCCGAGTACAAAGCGGCTCTGGAGTTGGGATGTCCAATCTTTCACCGTTCGGATTTACTGGCTGCCTTGATCGAGGAATACCAGAGTATCGCCGTAGCAGGAACTCATGGGAAAACCACAACCAGCAGTCTGATCGCCTACATGATGCTCAAAGCAGGCTTAGATCCGACCATTTTAGTCGGCGGTGAAGTCAGTGCTTGGGAAGGAAATGCCCGGGTAGGTCAAAGTCCTTACCTAGTCGCCGAAGCCGATGAATCCGATGGATCTCTAGTCAAATTTGCCCCAGCGATTGGAATCATCACCAACATCGAACTCGATCACCCCGATCACTATGAAAGTCTCGATCAAGTCGTTTCAACCTTTGAAGTGTTTGCCGAGCATTGCAAAACCCTAATTGGCTGTATTGACTGCCAAACCCTACGAGAGCGGATTCAACCCCACATTAGCTATAGCCTCAACCCCAATTCCGGTGCCGACTATACCGTTGAGGCTGTGAAATATCACTCAGAGGGTTCCCAGGCTCAAGTGTGGGAGCGGGGTCAACTGTTGGGTGAGTTACACGTCAAGTTACTCGGTCAGCATAACTTGCAAAATGCTCTCGCGGCAGTTGCCGTTGGACGATACTTAGGTCTAGAATTCTCCAGCATTGCCCAAGCCATTGCCACCTTTGAAGGAGCAAAACGACGGTTTGAGCATCGGGGGAGTTGCAATGGTATCCTATTTGTCGATGACTACGCCCATCATCCCAGTGAGATTCGGGCGACTCTTGCTGCGGCTCGTCTTCGCAAAACCCCGGGTTCCCCTAGCAACCCCCAAGTTAAAAGGGTTGTGGCGATCTTTCAACCCCATCGTTACAGCCGTACTCAAGCCTTCTTGTCGGAATTTGCCCAATGCTTTAGCGATGCTGACCGGGTTGTCGTCACGGACATCTACAGTGCAGGGGAACCCAACACGACTCAGATCAACGGACAACAGTTGGCCGATTTAATTGCTACCTATCACCCTCAAGTGGACTACCGACAATCCTTGGACTCAGTTAAAACCCTGTTGACCGAAATTCTTCAACCTGGTGACTTGGCTCTGTTTCTTGGGGCAGGCAACCTCAACAAAATTATCCCAGAGGCGCTCGCCTTCTATCAAAGTCAGCATCAACCCGAGGTAGAGCCACGGCAACCATCAGCCCGCTCAACTCGGTGAAGGAACTCTCAATGTGCTGTTGTTTCGATTGATGAGCATTTGAATTATTTGTTATGGTTATGACGCTTTCCTACGACTCTCCAGGTCAGGTCAACAGGCAATCTGCTCCCGACAGTTGCCAAGCAGCCCCAAGCTGCATTGCTTTGCTAGGAAGAGACTGTTTGATTCAATCAAAAGTTTCCTTAGCTTCCTTTACCTCCTATCGAGTTGGAGGCCCGGCTGAATGGTATGTTGCCCCCAAAAATCTCGATGAAATCCAAGCCAGTTTACAATGGGCAGCAGAACTTGGACTCTCAACGACCTTACTGGGAGGCGGATCAAATCTTTTAATCAGCGATCAGGGTTTATCGGGGTTAGTGATTGGCACTCGGGCTTTGCGCCACATTCATTTTGATTTAGCAACCGGACGATTGAGTGCCGCTGCCGGCGAATCCTTGCCCCGTTTGGCTTGGAAAGCTGCCCGCTTGGGTTGGCAAGGACTAGAATGGGCTGTTGGTATCCCGGGCACCGTTGGCGGGGCTGTGGTGATGAATGCAGGCGCTCATGGTAGCTGTACCGCCGATATTCTCGTCAAAGCTGACATCCTCTCCCGCTTTGGCCGATTAGAAGTCTTAACGGCTAAAGATTTGGACTATCGCTATCGGACTTCTAATTTACAAAATAGCGATCGCGTTGTCCTACAAGCGACTTTTGAGTTGAAACCGGGTGCAGACCCCGCCAAGGTCTTAGCAGATACCGCAGAACAACTGCAAAAACGGCGCAACTCTCAACCCTATCATCTGCCCAGTTGTGGCAGTGTCTTCCGCAACCCGGGATCTCAACCCGCAGGTTGGTTGATTGAACAAGCTGGTTTAAAAGGATACCAAATCGGGGGAGCCCAAGTTGCTGAACGCCATGCCAATTTTATTCTCAATTGTGGCGGCGCAACGGCTACCGATATCTTCCAACTGATCCGCCATGTTCAACAACAGGTTGAACAGCGTTGGTCTTACTTGCTAGAACCGGAAGTCAGGATTATCGGAGAGTTTCAACAGTCCTAAGCAATTCCGCAGCGTTAGGTCTTGAGACTACAGGCTTGATTGAACCCTCAACTGAACGGACTTCCGACTTGGCCTGTTGCCTGTCGAAGCCGGAAAAATACGATAAAATTGACAAACATCTGACGGTGCCTCTAAATCTTGTCAGGGGGTGAGGTGTTCATCACTCACATACAGATCGCAATTGCTAAAATTTTGATCGAAACTGATTCGTTTTCCATCTTTTGATGAAACTTGGCACTATAATGTGATTCGGAGGTGGCAGAGGCTCCTAACACCATCAAAAACTAGACCGGACTCTTGCAGTTCTCTTGAGAATCAGAGAAAATGCTTGAGTGCTGGACTGAAAGTTTTTTGAGAAAATAGAGTACAACTTGGAAGCGTCCAACGGCGCTACGGGATAGAATTATGACAAAGCAAGGACAAGGATTTGGCTTCGGCATGGGCAAAATGAAAGAACTAGCCGACGCTTTCAAAAAGGCTCAACAGGTTCAAGAAGGAGCGAAAAAGCTTCAAGAAGATTTAGATCGCCTAGAAATTCCTGGAGAAGCCGCAGGAGGTTTAGTGAAAGTCTATCTGAGTGGCAACCAAGAACCCCGTCGTGTGGAAATCTCACCCGATGTTATGGGTGAAGGCGCGGAAGTCGTCTCTGCACTGGTTTTAGAAGCAATGCAACAAGCCTACGACAACTCTACCGCTACCATGCGTTCTCGCATGGAAGAGTTGACAGGGGGACTGAATCTGCCCGGAATGTAACCCGAAATTCTAGCCCTTGAGCGATGCCCTATAAATTATTATTTGTGTGCCTGGGGAATATCTGCCGATCCCCCTCGGCAGAAAATATTATGAATCACCTGATTGATCAAGCGGATCTAACTGGCTCGATTATCTGTGATTCAGCCGGAACTTCTAGTTATCATATCGGTAGTCCCCCCGATGCTCGGATGAGTATCGCAGCTAAAGCCCGAGGAATTGTCCTAAAAGGCCAAGCACGCCAGATTAGGCGACAAGACTTTGAAGAATTAGATTTGATTATGGCAATGGATCAAGATAAATAACGTCTTTAACACACANTATTATTTGTGTGCCTGGGGAATATCTGCCGATCCCCCTCGGCAGAAAATATTATGAATCACCTGATTGATCAAGCGGATCTAACTGGCTCGATTATCTGTGATTCAGCCGGAACTTCTAGTTATCATATCGGTAGTCCCCCCGATGCTCGGATGAGTATCGCAGCTAAAGCCCGAGGAATTGTCCTAAAAGGCCAAGCACGCCAGTTTAGGCGACAAGACTTTGAAGACTTTGATTTGATTTTGGCAATGGATCAAGATAACTATGAATCGATTCTTGACCTCGATCCGACCCGTCAATATCGAGATCAAGTTAAGCTGATGTGCGAGTTCTGTCGCCATCACCGGATCAAGGAAGTTCCCGATCCCTATTATGGTGGCTCTGAAGGATTCAATCGGGTCATTGATATTTTANAAGACTTTGAAGACTTTGATTTGATTTTGGCAATGGATCAAGATAACTATGAATCGATTCTTGACCTCGATCCGACCCGTCAATATCGAGATCAAGTTAAGCTGATGTGCGAGTTCTGTCGCCATCACCGGATCAAGGAAGTTCCCGATCCCTATTATGGTGGCTCTGAAGGATTCAATCGGGTCATTGATATTTTACTAGATGCCTGTGAAGGTTTACTCGAGTACGTGCAGAATCAACCCCAGTTTCAAAGGGCTTAATGGTGTTGTTGCTCGGGGTTCAGGGGAATGCTGTTTTCAGAGGGTTTGAGCCGTTGTCTCGGCGATCAAATCCTAGAAAATATCCAAAATCTCAACTCAACCTGTGAGAATGGAATCCTATGGCACACAGTCTTACTCCTTCCCCGACGACAGAATACTTAACTGAAGAAGAGGAAGAGGACTCAAACTTAGACTATTTCTATGATGAACCCGGAACAATACCGGGAGAGCTTGACCTTGAACCTGATGACCCGCAGCCGAAAATAGTCCTGATTAACTATGACTCCACGAAATCTACACGGGTATTACTCAATCAACCTCTAGACTGTATTCCCTACCTGACAACAGAAACCGTCACTTGGTTGGATATTCAAGGATTGGGAAATATTGAAACTTGGCAACAAATGTCGGAGATTTTTAAGTTTCATCCCTTGGCTTTAGAAGATGTGGTGAATGTTCCTCAACGTCCTAAAGTCGTTTACTATGAAGATCCCGATCAAATTGTTATCGTTGCCTGGATGGTTCTGCTCAAACCAAACTCCATGACGCTGCATCGAGAACAGGTGAGTTTGATTTTGGGAGAGAATTACCTGATAACCGTTCAGGAAGAACCCCGATACGACTGCTTACAACCTGTGCGTGATCGGATTCGCAATAATCAGGGTAGCATCCGCAAGCATCGATCGGATTATTTGGCTTATGCCATTTTGGATGCGATTATTGATGGATTTTTTCCCGTGATAGAATACTACAGCGATCAACTCGAAGAATTAGAAGATGAAGTTCTGTTTAAACCCACTTCTGATACGTTGAGAAAAATCTATGAAATAAAACAAGAAATGTTGGTTTTACGACGGGCAATTTGGGCGCAACGAGAAGCGATTAATATTTTAATTCGCGATCGCACAAGCTTAATTAACAAAAGGGTTAGAGTCTATCTACGGGATTGTTATGATCATACGATTAATATCCTAGAAATGCTCGAAACCTATCGCGAACTCTCCGCAGATATGATCAATGTTTATATGTCCACAATAAGCAATAAAATGAATGAGATTATGAAAATTCTCACCGTCATTTCGACCATTTTTATTCCCTTAACGTTCATTGCCGGAGTTTATGGGATGAACTTCAATCCAGAAGCCTCTCCCTGGAATATGCCCGAATTAAATTGGTCTTGGGGTTATCCCATTTGCTTGGGGGTGATGTTTGCAGTTGGAATTAGTTTATTTATGTTCTTTTGGCGAAGAGGTTGGTTTGAAGACTTTTCGGGCTTGAAACCTAAGAAAGAAGTCAAAGAAAGTTGAAGGTCGGAAAGTCAAAAAATGCAACCCTCACCGTCATAGAGATCTCATATGAAATAGAGATATTGCCAAATCTCCCTTTGATATGTGATAGTTTGGAAGATCAAAGACCATCACCGAACGTCAAGAAAACAGATTCTTATAAGGAAAAACGGATTAAGCTATCTGTAAGAAGTCTATATCTATGCGTTTTATAGTTAAGTTAATCTGTTCTTCCGCTCACTATCCGTTTTAAATCGTTGCCCCCCATGATGTACAAAAACAAATCATCCCTCTGGCTGACCCTGGGAGCGGCTGCCCTTCTGATCGGAGGGGGTTTCGCTACCTACTACGTTGTCGTTTCGAGAAAAGCACTCGAAAACGTTCCCATTGGGGCGACTATTGTGCCTCAAGATGCAATGATGGCGGTTTCGTTCTCCACCGAACCTAAACAGTGGGAAAAACTGCGCGAGTACGGCACGACAGAATCTAAAGCCGCTCTCAACAAAACCATCGGACAATGGCGCGATCGCCTGTTTACCAACAGTGGTTTTGACTACCAAAAAGACATTCAACCTTGGGTGGGAGATCAAGTCATGGTAGCATGGCTACCCCATCAAACCATCACCTCCGGTACACTCCCCAAACCAGACTCACCCCCTTCTTCCCCCACAGAACCCGCAATGGTGATGGTGTTTCCCATTGACAACCCTCAAAAAGCCCAAGAAGTCCTCGCTCAACCGAAATTACTCACAGAAGGTGATGTCGTCGAGCGTACCTATCGCGGGATTGAAATTATAGAAACCCAAGGCTTACCGACGCAAAATTATTCAATCGCCGTCTTGGGTGAAAAGTTTCTACTCGTGACAACCGATGCAAACGCCACAGATCGCACCATTGATACTTTTCGCGGAGAAGCCTCCATTGCCAAAACCACAGGCTATGCAAGTGCGATCGAAAAAATTAAAACTTCCCGAGCTTTTGCAGAAATTTATCTGAATATTCCGGTGGCTGCGAGTGTCGCCTCTTTCACCTCCGCTCAACCCATTGCGCCCGAAAATTTAGAAAAATTGCAGCAGCATCAAGGATTTGCCAGCAGTGTGGTTTTAGAATCAGGAGGAATTGGATTTAAAGGCATTTCTTGGTACAAACCCAGTAGTCAAAAAACCCTAGTGGTTGAAAACAAATCTCAGAATATGCTGCGACGGATTCCGAATAATGCCATCATGGTCATGGCAGGCGGAAATTTGCAGCGATTGTGGCAAGATTACAGTAAAGATGCGGCTTCAAATCCGATTGCACCTTTAAGTCCAGAAGCGCTCAGTTCCAGCTTAAAAAAAGCCACTGAGATGGATTTAGAAAAAGACTTTTTGAGTTGGATGGGCGGAGAATTTGCCCTGTCATTAATTCCAGCAATTCCGAACAAACAAACCCCACAAAAGTTTTCGGCGGGATTGGCTTTGATGCTCGAAACCAGCGATCGCAAAGCGGCTGAAACGACTTTAGAAAAGTTGGATCAGGTGATGAAGTCCAAAAAATTTCAGGTAGAATCTACTCAAATTCAAGGCAAACCTGTAATCCAGTGGACCTCTCCCTACGGTGGATTTAGTGTAACTCGTGGCTGGCTGGATGAAAATGTGCTGTTTGCCACCTTGGGAGCGCCTGTGGCTAATCAAATTTTACCGCTACCCTCAGAAGTGATTACCTCAAATCCCTTATTCAAGGGAACGCTACCCACTGAATTGAGTCCGAATAATGGCAGTTTCTTTGTGGATGTCGAACGAGTCTTTGATCGGCGAAATCTGTCTTTACCTCAGCTTCCTCCCCAACAAGCGGTTTGGAGCAATGCAATTCGTTCTATTGGGGTAACAGCAGCAGTTGTCAGCGATCGCAGCACTCGTTATGATGCTTTTGTCAAAATCAAAGATGGTGTTCAACCGACTTTACCTGCACCGACTCAGCCAACGCCGACTCCCGAGGATGAAAACACACCACCCGAATAGAACGACGGTTCTGCTCAATTGCTCAAACTGGCTTCCGTATTTTTACATAAAAAATTTCAGAAGATCATACTTGCTGTTGAACTGAAAACTAGAAAATTAACGGAGGCGGTTATCAACAAAAATTGTTAGGCTGAAAAGACTTGGGACAATCCCTCTGTTTTTTCATTTCCGTAAGGAATCGAGTTTCAAAATGATGATTCTGACTCTTTTAATTCGGGGCTATATTTTAATCGGTCTGGTCTTTTTTTCTCACGCTCTCAAAACATTCCTCAAAGATCAATCAACTCCCAAAACTGACACCAGTTCTTGGATAGTTCTCGGACTCGCCACCGTCTTATGGCCGATTGTCCTGCCATTATCCTACCTCGAACGTCAAGCCAATGGGCATCGTAGCGATCGCTATACTCCTCATTTTGAGGGGGTTGAACTCAATAAACCCACCGTGCAGTATCGTCTTTCTGCGCCGCCCTTGGTTGAACGTCAAAATCCTCAACTCAGTGCTTCCCCATCTGATAACAAATATTTCAATAACACGAACAACATTGCCTAACTTCCTCTCAAACAACTTCGATCATCTACCTCCGCTTAATCTTCCTCTTTTCAATTAATTTTGATTTCAACTTGTAAATAAACGCAGCAATTGCTCCTATCTGTGATATTGTTTAGGGATAGATCGGTTCTGATAGGGGTCAGCTATCAGACTTAAGGGGGAAAGTCCAGTGGAAATCTGGCGCTGTCCCGCAACTGTAATGAGACGCTTGCACGTTCTCAGAGTCAGAATGCCCGCCGATCATCTCAGTCCACCGTGAGCGCGTCTGCGAGGTACAGATAGTGTTGAATGTGATTTTTTTTGATTGCTGGCAATCTAGACTTCCGCCGCTACATCGGGAAGTTAATAATTTTCAACAGTTTAAATCCAGATCTTAACTCACCTTTCCCCCTGGCTGGCTAACAGTTATTGGGGTCTATTTTTGTGTGGAAAGCAAGTTAATCAAGGGAGGAACTGCTTTCCTCAGCAGGTTGTTTTATTCTCATTAAAATTGAATTCAATCAAGATGTCTAAACTCAGAAATTTTCAACTCAACTCTTCTATTGCTGTCGGCTTATTATTAAGTCTCAGCCTGATGATTATCGCTTCCCCCGCCAGCGCTCATCATCCTTTTGGCGGTGAAACCCCTTCAAATTGGCTGGAAGGATTTCTCTCGGGTTTAGCTCATCCCGTCATCGGTTTAGATCATTTTACCTTTGTTGTGGCTATCGGGTTATTCGCTGCACTCAAAGGTTCTACAGCCGGCTTTTTCATTCCCTTCTCGTTTATTTTAGCAACTCTTAGCGGAACCGGACTTCATCTTTTAAATGTTAATTTACCTGTTCCAGAAGTGGTAATTTCTGCTTCTGTACTCGCGTTTGGAATCTTGCTCACCCAGAAAAATAGCCCCAATTTAGTAGGGTTAATTAGCCTCAGTATTCTCGCTGGAATTTTTCATGGTTATGCTTACGGAGAAGCCATTGTTGGGGCGCAAATGACACCGCTCATTGCCTATTTATCAGGCTTTGCTCTTGTGCAACTGATTGTTAGTTTAATAGCTTATCAAATCGGACGATTCACTCTGAAAACCATTCCGGATCAACCCAATCTCAATCTGCGGTTTGCTGGATTTACAATCTGTGGTGTAGGTGCGGCTTTTCTAGCAACAACATTGCTCGGTTAATATCTTCAATCAACTGATTCTCACCTGTAAAAAATCCTCAAAAAACGCTATGCACAAAATACCCGTTACCGTCGTGACCGGCTTTCTCGGAGCAGGTAAAACCACCTTAGTTCGTCATCTTTTGCAAAATAATCAAGGACGGAGAATTGCCGTTTTAGTGAATGAATTTGGGGAAATGGGAATAGATGGGGAACTCTTACGTTCCTGTCAAATTTGCGAAGAAGACGAAACCCCAGAAAATAATATTGTCGAACTAACAAACGGCTGTTTATGCTGCACGGTTCAAGAAGAATTTTATCCGACGATGCAGGAACTTCTCAAGCGACGTGATAAAATTGATTGTATTCTGGTTGAAACCTCTGGATTAGCCTTACCTAAACCCCTGATACAAGCGTTTCGTTGGCCGGAAATTCGCAATAGTGCAACCGTTGATGGGGTTCTGACGGTAGTGGATGCTCAAGCATTAGCTGCGGGGACTTTGGTGGGAGATTTAGAAGCTTTAGAAGCTCAACGCCAAGCTGATCCGAATTTGGAACATGAAACGCCCATTGAAGAGTTATTTGAAGATCAATTAGCTTGTGCGGATCTGGTTTTATTAACAAAAACGGATTTAGTAGATGAAAATTCGTTAACCCAAGTTCGAGAATGGTTACACCGAGAACTTCCCGCAGGTGTGAAAATTGTTTCTTGTCAGCAAGGAGAGATTGATACTAATCTTTTGTTGGGGTTTAATGCAGCAGTCGAAGACCATTTAGAGAGTCGTCCGAGTCATCATGATCACGAAGAAGAACACGAACATGATGATGAAATTAATGCAGTACAGTTTATTGTTGATCAAGCCTTTGAACCGAAAACTTTAATTGAAAAATTA
>NZ_LATL02000063.1 GCF_000972705.2 Limnoraphis robusta CS-951
GGGCGTTGCGGTGAGGTAGGGAAGGGGGTTGGGGGGTTAGGTCATCAAATTTCTGGTTGAGAATGAAACAGCCCTGAGTGATGTAGGGGCTGGTTGTCAATAGATGTCTGTCTTCCCACAAATAAGTGACATAAACCCGCCCAACACCCTACACCCAACACCCTTTTAAGGTTTCGTTTCCATCGAATCACAAATCGAGCGATCGCTTTGATGAACTGGAGGATAATATTGAAGATAATTCTCCACCCAAGCGCATCCTTGACGTAACAGTTGACTTTGATCAAGAACTTGTGGTAAATTCCACAAAATAACGGTTTCATCATTACTGGCAGAAGCGAGAGTTAAACCATCCCAACTAAACGCTACTTCCCGAACTCCTTCATCGTGAGCGTTAAGGGTTGAGAGCAGATCCCCATTATTACTCCAGAGTTTAACGGTTCCATCTTGACTCCCTGAAGCGATGGTTTGACCATTCGGACTAAAGGCAACGCTAGAAACTTCCCCATTATGGTCGTTAAGCGTCTTGAATAAAGTTGGGGGTTTATCGGTCTGCAACTTCCACAGTTTCACCGTTTGATCGGAACTCGCGGAAGCCAACATTTGACCATCAAAACTAAAGGCTACAGCTTTCACTCCGGCTTGATGAGCTTCTAAGGTCCCTAACAACACACCGTTAGTATCCCAGAGTTTCACCGTTCCCTCTCGACTCGCTGCCGCTATCTTCTGACCATCGGGACTAAAAACCACATCCCAAACCTGACTTTCAAAGCCTTTGAGGGTTTTGAGAACAACAGGTGGGCTGTTGGGTTGCAGTTTCCACAGTTTCACCGTTTTATCGGAACTCGCGGAAACCATTTTTTGACCATCGGGGCTGAAGGCTACAGCGTAAACTAAATCTTGATGGTCAGTCAAGGTTGTGCGTAACGTCCCGTCTGCATTCCACAGTTTAATCGTTCTATCCCAACTCGTCGAAGCGATGGTTTGACCATCGGGACTGAACGCCATCGCCGTCACCTCCGCAGTATGACCTTGCAAACTCCTGCGGAAAGTTCCATCTCGGTTCCAGAGTTTAACGGTTCCATCTTGACTCCCAGAAGCGATGGTTTGACCATCCCGACTAAACGCCACTCCCCAAACCTGGTCTTCAGAAACTCTCAGTCGAGTTAGGAAACTGTTGTTAAGCTGCCAGAGTCTAACGGTTTTGTCTCCACTCGCGGAAGCTAAGGTTCGACCATCGGGGCTAAACGCCACCTTCCAAACTTCATTATCATGCCCAATCAGGGTTTTTTGCAAGGTGCCATTGCGGTTCCACAGTTTAATGGTTTTGTCTGCACTGACGGAAGCTAAAGTTTGACCATCGGGGCTAAATGCCACAGCATACACTTTATTATTATGCTCGGTGAGGGTTTTTTGCAAGGTGCCATTGCGGTTCCAAAGTTTAACAGTACCATCAAAACTCGCGGAAGCAATAGTCTGACCATCGGGGCTGAAGGTGACGCCAAAGACTTCCCGACTATGATCGGTTAAAGTAGTTTGTAACGTTGGAGTTTTCAGGGTTTCAATCTGCCAAAGTTTCAGGGTTTTGTCTTCACTAGCTGACGCTATTGTTTGACCATCGGGGCTAAAAGCAACACCTCGAACGGGGGCTTGATGACCTTTTAAAACGCTAATTAAACTCCCGTCAAATTTCCAGAGTTTAACGGTTTTATCTCGACTCGCAGAAGCAATGGTTTGACCATCGGGGCTAAAAGCAACCGCATAAACTTCGGCATCGTGAGCGTTAATTGTAGTGCGTAAACTGCCGTCAATATTCCACAATTTAACCGTTTTGTCTTGACTGGCTGAAGCAATGGTTTGACCATCGGGGCTAAAGGCAACGGCATAAACGTCGGCATGATGAGCGTTAATTGTGGTGCGTAAACTGCCATCAATATTCCACAATTTCAGGGTTTTATCGGAACTAGCTGAAACAATGGTTTGACCATCTGGGCTAATAGCAACTTGCCAAACCCACTCCTGATGTCCGACTAAACGGTTTGATTCTACGACATTATAAATGGCTCGATGAAGCACTTGTTCAACCCGGGTTTTTAGGGTAGGATTTAGTAACCTTAATTGTTGTAATTTTTGTTTGGCTCGTAGGGCTTCAACTAACGCATCTAACTGATTATCTGAGGCAAACAGAGATTCGGAAGATTGAGTAATCGCTTTGATTTCATTAACGAGTGAATTTTGCCATTGTCCGACAGCAACGGTTGCGAGACTCACAGCCAACACTAAACCGCCACTCAGTCCCGAAATTGTCAGTTGTCGGCGTCGTTTCTTCTGCTGAAGTTCGGCATCACGTAGAGTAATACTTTGTTCGATAAAATATTGATCACTTGAACTTAATTCATTCGGCCGTTTTTGTTGCCAATATTCAGCATCGGCTAGCAGTTTTCCCCGTAACAAAGCGCTCGCATCAGAATCGCTATTTTCCCACTGATGAAATAAAGTTCGTAACTGTTCTTGCCAATTGCGAAATTCTCTATCGGATTTAATCCACTGTTCTAAACTCTGCCAATTTCTAATTAAGGCTTCGTGAACAATTTCAACAGTTTCTTCGCCTGTAATATTGTTGCGATTAGTCACGACTAAACGCACCGAAGCCAGATGGGTAACAATATCCCAATTTTCACGATGAACTTCATCACGAGTTGCTAGTCTACGACAATCGGTTTCTTCTCCCGGTTGAACAAGTTGCAAAAAGACTCGTTGTGTTCTTGATTTATCATGTAAACTGAGTTGATTATAGACTCCTTCGGCGTGTTTTGCAAGCGCAGTTTCTACACCGCCAATTTGTTCATAGGCTTGATGAGTTAGCCAGCCTTTTTGTTGTTTTGACCAAAGTTGTGTCAGGGCAAATTCTAACAAGGGTAAACGTCCTGGTTGTTCCCATGTTGCAGCAATTAAAGTATCTGTAAGTCCCTGTTCTAATTGAACCTGCATTTTGGCGGCAGGCTGTTCGATAACGCTTTGCAATTCTTCACGACTCATCGGGCCGAGGTTATAAACTGAGCCTTGTAAAGCATCACTTAAGGGTCGATAAGATAGGGCATAACCATAAAAATCGGCTCGTAACGTTAGAATTAATGTTAAGCGAGGAACTAGATTAATTGCAATTAATAATCCCTCTAAAAAGGTTTGCCGTTCTTCTTCAGAGGTTTGGGTATAAAGTTCTTCAAATTGATCGATAATTAAGGCAACACGCCGATGCAAAAAGTTCTGAAGATAGCGATAGAGAATTTCGGCTAAAGCTTGTTTATCTTGTTTGAGTTCAACGGCGAGTTCGAGTTCGAGTAAACGATGATGATAGGGTTCTTCCTGGGCGCTATCGTTGGCAGGTTGCCAGTGAATTGAACGAATTAGGGCTGCGGCTAAAGTTTCGATGGGATTTTGACCCGGACGAATCGAAATAATTTGCCATTGTTGCGTTAAATCTTGGCGCAATTGAGGCACTAATCCCGCAAAAACCACACTCGATTTTCCGCTTCCACTGGCACCGACAACGGCTATTAAAGAATGGCTATTAACGGCTTTTACTAAAGTTTGGGTAAAGGTTTCTCGCCCAAAAAATAAGTGAGCATCTTCTTCATTAAAAGCAAATAAACCTCGATAGGGACAGGGAGGAGTTCCGCCGAGTTGTAACCAAGTCGGGGCTTCTACGGAAGGATTTTGACAAATAATCGGTAGTCCCGAGGCTCCGGGAAATTCATCTTCGAGGGTTTGCAGTTGAAAACGGGCTTGTTGAACAGAGCGATAAAAAGAGAGTCGTTGAACCGCAAAGGTTTCTAAAAAGTGTTTTAAAAATTCCTGGGCGACATAATTGGGGACGGGTTCGCGCATGACAATAACTGTCGGAATATGCAAATGTTCTAGGGCTTTGGCGAGTCCTAAACCGTCGCAAGAGTTAAAAATGGCTAGTTTTAATCCGTTAAAAATTGCCAGCTTTAAATCGGTTGAGAGTTCTTCTAAGGTGAGGCTATTGTCGGTGGGATGGTCATTTAAATAAATGCGTCCGGTTTGGCTTTGGGTTTGACTATGACCCGCAAAAAAGAGAATATCCCAACCGCGACTATCTCCGAGATGAGTTTCAAATTGTTGACGAGTGGGATTGATTAAAAACTGCGGTTCTGCATCGGTTAAATTTTGCAGCATTTTTCGCTCAGTTGTTAAATCAATGCCTCGACTATTGCCAAAAACTGCGAGAATTCTAACAGCCGTTTTTGCAGGTTTGAGTTGAGAAGATTGAGGGATATGATATTCCGGTTGACTGAGGGCGAGTTCCGCGAGGGGATAATCTTGAAAAAATTGCCAATTTTGCCAAGGAAGGCGTCGCAAGATTTCGTCTGGAGTTTCGAGAATGACTCGAATTTCTTGGCTGGCGTCAAGATGAGAACGTAACTGTTGTTCGAGTTGTAAAAAAGATTCTGACGTTAACCAATGATTGAGTTGATTGTGAAATTGAAGACTTAACTCTTGAAAACTGACTTGAGAAACATTAGTAACGCCCCCAAATTCGATCTCAAGTTCATCGTCCTCCTCATCTTCTTCGTCAGTTAGCGACAGTAAAGCATGACGTTGACACAAGCTTTGATAGACGAATTTCCAGCTTTGATAAAGTTCGATTAAAGCGGGTTCGGGCGGTAAACTGGCGACAAATTGCGCTAAAACTGAAGAGGCTTGATTGCGAATCTGTACACAAACACGGGGAAAACCTGTTTCTAAGTTGCCCATTCCCAACCCCAGCACGACAACTCGGCTCAGTTCAGAGTTCAAACTCTTCTGTAATTCCGGTATCATTCCAACTGACCTCTATGATAAATTGTTTTCCAGATTTGCCTTTAAAGGGATTAAGTTGGATATAGTTATCTAAGCTGCGGGATGTCACGTCTTGGTATATTTTACCCGTTTTAGATTTTAAAGTCAATTGCACTGAAGGAGGCAAATATTGATCATTTCCCGTCGGGTGAAGTTGAACTAAAACTCGTCGTTTTTCATCGGGTTCTGGCGTGACGGTGACTAACATGATAAATCGACGGTTATTGAGTTTCATCCCCAAGTTAATCAGTTTTCCACGCTGAATTTCTTCGGAGACACAGCGAGTATTAAACGCTAAACTAAGTTCGGGAGAAACTAAGGCTTCAAGCGGTTGCCAAGTAGACTCAAACACCCCCTGAAACCACTGATAAATTTTGGCACAGTTATTTTGAATATTTACAAGAGGACTAACTATTGGCGGTACAACCACTGGGGGTTCAATTCTCAGTTCAGGCTGCAAAAAATGACAGTAGAACAGCAGATGATTCGGTTCAATATCAAATTGATCTAGAGAAATAAAATAATCTTGAGCTGAGGGACAAAAAGAATGACGATCGCGAATAATATTCAAGAGTTTTTGTTGAGAGATAGAGCCTCTAAAAATCATTTCTTCCTGTTCTTCCATGACTTCAGCAACAACATAAAAGTCAGCTAATAATTCCGGCTGCATAAAAATATCTCTGGGGAAAGAAACAATTTCATCTAATACCTGTTCAACAGAAATAATACCAATTTTGAATTCTCCTAACTGAAAATCAGCAATTTCTTCCATGCTGGAATCGAGATTTTGACGAACCGTTTTTGAGGACAAGCGTTCAGTAAACCAGCGCTCTAAACCCAACAATGCTAAAGCATTTAAGTAAGTTTGCCATTGCTTTTCTTCTGTGGTGACGAGATGACTTAAAGTCGTCGCCTGTTCAAAATCTTCAAATTCAAGATTGATTACTTCCGGTAAAGTTAATCTTAAATCTTCTGTGACGTTTTGTTGTCCGAACATAGCAAACTCCGATAAACTAAACAATTTGACTCAGATAATCACGTAGATATTGAGCATAAATGCTCTTAAAAGAACGGTTCTTTCCGGTTCGCATTTCTTCAACCGCAGTCCGAAAAACTTCTTGATCGGTAAAAGCTTCAATGGCTTGCATCACTGTGTTTAAATAATCCGGTTTTGGGGGAATTGACGTTAAACCCATTTTGTGAGCTTTTGTCAATACTTTTTCCAGAATATTTTGAATCGTCACAGTTCTGACTTTACTTAAAAGTTCACCCGGATTTAAAATTCGTCTGGCTTGATCCCAACTGCTCATTCCCAACAGAGGAGCAATTTCTTTCAGTGACATTCCTTGAATGTAGTAAAGGCGCAAACCGGGGAGAAATTGAGAAGCTTTATCCGCATATCTTCGACTTTTATTGAGTTGTTGAATCTTTTTCTCAACTTCTAGCTGAATCGTTTCGCTTAAAACGGCTCGGAGTTGCTGATGTAAAAATTCAACAATTTCTTGCTGGTCAATTTCGACTTGCGGTTCATATTCCTGCTGAATATCGGTGCGAATTTCATATTGTTCCTTTTCACTATTATAGACTTCTAGCGGTTGTCTTGTACTCCAAATTTCATATTGTCTAAGTTGCTTTACAACTTGTTTGAGGTCTTTGAGTAATTGAGCTTCACTGCCAATAATGACTTGGTTTTCTTTGAGTTGACTTAACATTTCTTGCAGTTGCTCAGAATCTGGATCAGGACATTTTTTAGTTCCTTTTGGTTGTTGGCGGCGATCGCGACGATAAACTGCATGAAACGCTTCTACTAACAAGCGATCGCGAGTTGAAAGCTGTTCAAGTTGTCTGGATCTCGTTCGGTTTAACAACGCCCAATCACTAAGTTTTTTAAATCCATAATCGGATAAAAAATTTTTAATTTCGGGATGTTGTTTTGTTTTCCAATAGACCCAGTTTTTCAAACTCATACGAGTCGGGTGATTGACTTGAAAACTTTGTAATATTTCAACTGAAAAAATCGGATAAGTGTTCAGGCTAAGACTGCGATCTTCTTTGAGAATCAGTTGAGTTTTTCCATCTTGTTCAAGCACAATCAGACTCTGACCGTCATCATTCAAAACAAAGGGCAATAAATCTCGGTAAGTAAAACTTTTTCCGCATCCAAATAAATTTTCAATTCTTTGACAAGCTCTTAAAATCGGTTCAGAAACAGCACAACGTAAACAAAGACCAGCTAAAGCACGAGTTTGAATCTCTATCTGAGGATTTTCAGTTTTAAAATCACTCAAAAGCAGGGCTTCAAAGGACTCTTTAGATAAGGATGAATATTCTAATTTTAGCCGATGTTCTTGAATAAATTCTTGTGCTAATTTAATCTCCTCATTTTTGTATCCGGCCTTTTCACTCGCTGGATGAATTCGGCATATCTTCCAATATCTCGACAAGACACCCATAAACACTGAATTCTCATTAAATAAACTTATGGAGGTAGATGTTGGGCGGTTTGGGTCTGGATAAACTGTTGTCATACCACGACCTCGAAAATCACGCATGATTTGTTTTTCCTAAAACAACGGGAATAGAAACCGAGTTAAATAGATTTCCTCAAGTGACCTCCTATTATCGGTTTGGGCTATATTTTATCTATAGATGTCGGGATTTTGAACTCATGCAGTTTGGAAACACTTCTGACCCTCTTTCCTCTGAGTCAGGCTTTTAGAAAGGTGAACCGGTTGAGAATAGCTGCCTACAAATGACCGCATAAGCTGGCTGGGCGAATTCCTATTGAGACGCTAGGAGAAACGTTTGACTTTCCTCAACAACTCTCCGCCTTGATCATCCCGTCTGTAAAACTGGAGATTAGGTATGAATATTTTATCATCCATTGTCTCTTTTCTGACTTGTAATTCTCAGCAGTATGAGAAAAATTCATCGACGGTAAAAGAGATTGATACAACTCCTTCTCACAGCAGTTCACCCGTTAATTTAGAGGAGAAAATTGCTCAAAAAATGTTCTCAAACCCTCGTGAATTTCCCGATGCCGATAAAATTTCTCGTCAAAACATCTATAAACCGCGCTTTTTGCCGGATTTTGCGGGTGATAATCTCAACTATTTAAGTAGTCATCCTGCACTCAGATTGCCATTGGATAGAGATTTCTAAGTGAAGGGGTGAGGAGTGATTTTATCAAAAAATCTGAGTCACCTAAAGAGTCTTGAATTTATCTCTTAAACCGTTACTCCCATCCTTCATAAATCTCTTGATAAAATCCTTCAAAGTGTTAAACAGAATGAGACTTTTCAATCTCACCTGAACTGCGGAAATTATCGGCGGTTTTCTTAATGATGCTCGCTGTTGGTACAGCTAAAAGTAAACCCAATACTCCAGCAATTTTCACCCCAGCTAATAGAGAAACAATCACCAAAGCCGGATTAAGCCCTGTAATGCCACCAATTAATCTAGGGGCGACAACATTCTCATTAATCTGACCGATAATCAAGGCGGTGATTAAGACTTTAACGCCCAGAAACACATTATGCAGTGCGAGTAATGTACTAATCACTATCAAAGTAAAAGTTCCCCCAAAAGGAATCAAACTCGACAAGCCAATCCCAAACCCAAACAGCAACCAAAAGGGAATCTTGAGAATTAAGAAAGCCACCGATAACGCAATGCTAAAAATTAACGCTAAAATGGCTTGCCCGGCATAGTAGCCGCGAAAAGTTTGTTGAACCGTTAACTGAATTTGACTATTCCATTCCGAGGGTAGCCAGCTTAAAATACCATTCCAAAGTTTCTCGCCATTCAGAACCAAAAGAAACGTTAATACAACCGTGACAATCAGGTTTAAAGCACTATTAATCGTGTTCAGAGTTAAGTCAATAATTTCAGCACTCAGAGACTTAATCGCTCGAGACAATTGACTGGTAATCTGAGTCGTCAAATCACTAATATCCATTGGTAAATACTGAAGAATCGTTTTTTCATCGAGAGTCTCCAGTTGTTTTCGTCCTTCTTCGATCCAAGCCGGTAAACGATTTACAAATTCAATCAGTTGTTGCAGAACCAAAGGACTCAAAACAAACACCAAAATTCCCAACAAAAAAAGAGCCAGCAGCATTACGCCCGTAATCGCAAAACCTCGCGGTACTCCTCGCTGCTCTAGAAAAACAATCGGGTATTCTAGCAAAAATGCAATCAAACTTGCTGTTAACACAATGCCCGGAATCGGCTGTAAATACTGAAACAATAGTAGTAAAAACCAAGCGTTGAGAAACACAAGCGGAAAAGCTAGGCCAATATAAAACCAGCGAGGCAGTTTTTGAATTGAACTCATAGACCAGCACAGCCATTGGGGTACTGAACTGATATCTTAATATTTCTTCTACCCCTTTGACTTCAAATTTCGCTTGTACAAACGCATTCACTTGGAAATTGCCGATCACCCATCTCCGAACTCCCCGTGTTACAATAGCCTTCGAGATTAGGTTTGGGTTATCATTTTTACTTTCAGTAAAAAAATATTGTTCTGTTTGATCAGACAGAGCCGACCCGCCCCAATCTCCCTATGTTCTCAATCCAATGTATCTTTGGAGATCCCCTATGTCCCTTTATGTCGGTAATCTCGCTTATGAGGTTACAGAAGATGAATTAAAATCGGTGTTTCGTGAATATGGCTCTGTCGGGCGAGTCAGTATCCCTACTGACCGCGAAACGGGTCGGGCGCGGGGCTTTGCCTTTGTGGAAATGGGATCAGACTCTGAAGAAGATGCCGCTATCGAAGCCCTAGACGGGGCTGAATGGATGGGCCGCAACCTAAAGGTGAATAAAGCAAGACCTCGGGAACAGAAAGACTCTTTTGGAGGAAATCGCCGACGAGATCGCTACTAAAATGATTGTTGATCTTTGAAATTCAGATTTCAACCCCATTTGTCAGTTCAACTGATTTCCCCGTTGCAGACTCCCGTAATCATCTTTGATTGAGCGGCTGAGAAAAACGAAACGGGGTTTATATTTTTCCGGTTTTCAAGATGTACACAACAGCCTATAGTAGAGCTAAGACTTAATTGACAGTTTCAGGTACAACAAGGTACTCTAGGTGCGTTAATAACCACAATTAGATGACCAAGTACCTGAAGCCGCGAAGACAAGCCGCTAAATATTTGGGGGTAAATGTTAGGATTAGGCGTTTAGGGGGAAACAAGGCTATGATCGCGCCCCCTCAAAACCCCCAGATCGACAGCGTAGATACGACCTTAGAAATTGTGAGTTGATTGTTCTCAACCAAAAAGAACTTTCACCACAGTCAGAAATAGTCGAAGACATTCGAGCAATACCAAAAACGGATAGAATAAGGATTTAACGGATGAACTTGACTGCGAGTAGCCTAGATTTATGCTGTCCTACAGATAACTTAATCCGAACTTTCGCCGCCAAGTCGAGTATAAATCCTCGTGGTACGGTTCAATCGTAGTTTTTGCGCTATAGATTCTATCCGTCAACTAAAACCTGTTCAAGTTGCGGTCACGTTCAAGAAATAGCACTGAAAGAACGAGTTTTCAATTGTAAGAATTGCGGTGTAAGCATTGACCGTGATTTGAATGCGAGCCTGAATTTAGAATTGATGCCGGAGGCTATTCGGTTTAAGCCTGTCTGACCGGGTGCTGCCGACAGTCCGGGGTGATGCAGCGCAAAGTCCGATCTCGGCGGTTTCCGTCGAGAAGGAACTTTGCAAGACAGGAACGAAGTATTAATACGTTTTGTAGCGTATTATGTCAGTTTTCGATAGCAGCTAAACATTCCTGACCTTTCAAAGTGATTGAAACTCCCGGCGATGAAACGCTTCAGTTCAATGATGATTAATCATAACTGTCTGTTTCCCGCCTTGATCAGCAAAGACTTCACAGTGAGTCAATAAAGCACAAGCTGAAAGTATGCTCAAGCCTTAGCAGGACAGGGAACGCATTCTGTCCTGTTTTTGTTCGTTACCAAGAGAAGCAGGTTTAGAGCAAGGTCGTTCACGACGGATTATTGTATGCTACAATAACTTATCGTGGAGCGACAATGATAAACATGATTGTCTATGAAATGAAGCTACAAGGAACTGTTGCCCAGTACAAAAAGTTAGATGAAGCTATTCGTACTGGTCGTTTCGTTCGCAATAGCATCATTAAAGCATGGATAGACGGTCAAATCAAAAGTCGTAACGATGCCTATCGCTACTGCAAACTGCTGTCAGACAATCCTAGTTTTCCTTGGGTGAACAAACTCAATTCTATGGCTCGACAAGCACAGGCGGAAAGAGCATGGGCATCCATTGAACGATTTTATCAAAAATGTCGGCAAAAAATACCGGGGAAAAAAGGATTTCCAAAGTTTAAAAAATATCAAGTCAGAGCATCTGTTGAATACAAAACATCGGGATGGAAACTTTCAGAGGATAGAGGCTATTTAACGTTTTCTGATAAGTTTCAAGCAGGGACATTTAAGCTTTGGGTAAGTCGAGATTTACACTTCTATCAACTCAAACAAATTAAACGGGTTAGGGTGATTAGAAGACACGATGGGTACTATGCTCAATTTTTGATCGACCACACCAGAGAGGAAAACAAAGAACTCAGTAACAAACAAACAGGTTTGGATGTCGGTTTAAACCATTTCTACACCGATTCTTTTGGCTCACAGGTAGAGAATCCCCGTTTTCTAAGAAAAGATGAGCGACGAATTAAAAAGCTGCAACGTCGCTTATCTCGAACAAAAAAGGGAAGTCAAAACCGTAAAAAAGCCAGAAATCGTTTAGGTAGAAAATATCTTAAGGTTTCACGCAGGCGTAATGATTGGGTTTGTAAATTAGCCCAACAGGTCATACAGTCTAACGACTTGGTAGCAATAGAAAACCTACGGATACGCAATCTGGTTAAAAACCATCATTTAGCCAAGTCAATTAATGATGCTGGTTGGTACAGATTTAGAGAATGGCTGGAGTATTTTGGGAGAATTTATGGGGTGACGGTGATTGCTGTTGAACCCGCATATACTTCTCAAAATTGCTCAAATTGCGGTGAAAAGGTTGTCAAAACTCTCAGCACCCGGACTCATATATGTCCTCACTGCGGGTATGTAGCAGACCGGGATGAAAACGCCGCCAAAAATATTCTGAAATCTGCACTCAAACAGTTATCAAATACCGTCGGGCAGATGGAAATCAACGCCTTTGGAGAGACTGACCTCTGCTTAAGTGGGGAAACCCAGTTGAGTAAGTCAACTCATAGAAAGAGGAAACCCAAACAGTGATGTTTGGAATCTCCGTCGTTTACGGCGGAGAGGATGTCAAATTGGGAATTCTAGCTCATTCCAGAATATTGGTATCCGTTAAAATATCATCAGTCCAAATCAGTGTGGATTGTGGGAGGCTTCAAATTCAATGCAAGTTTTATTAATTTATCCTGTATTTCCAAAAACCTTTTGGTCTTATGACAAAATTCTGGAATTAGTCAATCGCAAGGTTTTATTACCGCCCCTGGGATTAATTACCGTCGCTGCAATTTTACCGCAAGATTGGCATTTTACGCTGGTTGATCGCAATGTTCGAGAAGTCACCGAATCTGAATGGGAAAGCGCTGATTTAGTGATCATCTCAGCGATGATTGTTCAAAAAAGTGATTTAATTCATCAAGTTAAAATCGCCAAACAACGCGGTAAATTAGTCGCAGTTGGTGGGCCTTATCCCACATCTGTTCCCCAAGATGCCCTAGACGCTGGGGCAGATTTTCTGATTTTAGACGAAGGAGAAATCACCCTAACTCTATTTTTAGACGCATTAAAACGGGGCGAAACTTCGGGAGTCTTTCGGACAACCGAAAAACCCGATATTACCTTCACACCCATTCCTCGCTATGATTTATTACAACTGAATGCTTATGATTCGATGTCGGTTCAATTTTCGCGTGGATGCCCTTTTCAATGCGAGTTTTGTGATATTATTACCCTCTACGGTCGTAAACCTCGCACCAAAAAACCCAGCCAACTTTTAAAAGAATTAGATGTTCTCTACGACTTGGGTTGGCGTCGGGGAATCTTCATGGTCGATGACAATTTTATCGGCAATAAACGCAACGTTAAACTCCTGTTAAAAGACCTGCAAGTTTGGCAAGCTGAACATCAATATCCTTTTCGCTTTAACACCGAAGCCTCTATCGATTTAGCCGCAGACCCCGAATTAATGGATTTGATGGTCAAATGTAACTTTGATGCGGTTTTTCTGGGCATTGAAACCCCCGACGAAGACAGCCTAAAACTCACTAAAAAATTCCAAAATACTCGCAATTCTCTCAGCGATTCTATTGATAAAATTATGCGGGTGGGATTGCGACCAATGGCGGGATTTATTATTGGGTTTGATGGTGAGAAAACAGGAGCAGGTACACGGATTATTCAGTTTGTCGAAGATGCTGCCATTCCTACTGCCATGTTTGGGATGTTACAAGCCTTACCCAATACGGGCTTATGGAATCGTTTAGAAACCGAAAATCGTTTACTGATAGACTCCAAACAAGATATCAATCAAACCACATTAATCAACTTTATTCCGACTCGCCCTATCGAAGAACTCGCTCAAGAATTTATTGCCACTTTTTGGACACTCTACGAACCCGGACGTTACCTAGATCGCGTTTATCGCTGCTTCTTAAAACTCGCTCCCTCTCCCTGTAAAGCCCCCTTTAAACAGCCCGAATTAGCCGATTTAAAAGCGATCGCCATTGTCTTTTGGCGGCAAGGCTTTAAACGTCATACTCGCTGGAAATTCTGGCATCATTTATTCGGCATTCTCAAACACAATCCCGGGGTCTGGGAACATTATCTCACCCTTTGCGCCCATAACGAACATTTCCTAGAATATCGTCAAGCCGTTCGAGATGAAATCGAAGCCCAGTTAGCTGAATTCATCGCCCAACGAACCGCTAAACAGCCGGCTAATTTGGCAGAAACAAAGGCGGCTCTCTCCCCAGAGGAAAAAACCTTAATGCAACAATACTAATCCCCAAAATCGAATAGCGATTTTCGATCAATTTTGGCGTCTGTTTCCTGAAAAAATAGCCCAACTTATGCCAGAGTAGAACCCAAAAAAAAGATTTATTATTCAGGGTGTAGATTCTGGTTTTAGAGTCTGGCATAATGGGCTTATCGTCATCAACGGAGAGTTCAGTCTTGGGTGTAGAATTACGCAGTTATGTCTATCTAGACAACCTACAATCTCAGCACGCCGCCTATATCGGAACAGTGGCACTTGGATTTTTGCCCCTACCAGGCGATGCTTCTTTATGGATTGAAATTTCACCTGGAATTGAAATCAACCGAATTACCGATGTCGCACTCAAATCAACCTCCGTTCGTCCGGGTGTTTTATTCGTTGAACGCCTCTATGGACTATTAGAAATTCATTCAAATCGTCAGGGTGATACTGTTACCGCAGGTCGAGCTATTTTAGAGGCTTTAGGTGTCCAAGAAAGCGATCGCCTCAAACCGCGAGTAATCTCCAGTCAAATTATTCGTAATATCGATCCCCATCAAGCCCAATTAATCAACCGAAATCGTCGCGGACAGCTATTGCTTTCCGGTCAAACTTTGTACGTTCTCGAAGTCGAACCCGCCGCCTATGCCGCTCTAGCCGCCAACGAAGCCGAAAAAGCTGCTTTAATTAATATCCTACAAGTTCAAGCCGTCGGGAGTTTTGGACGACTCTATCTCGGCGGTGAAGAACAAGATATCCTCGCAGGTTCTAAAGCCGCTTTAAGTGCCTTAGAAAAGATTTCCGGCCGTGAGCGTGTTAACCTGAAAACGGATGAATAAACCCTTTGAATAAACCCTTTTAAATACGGATCAATTTCGAGTCAATGTTAATCTTTTTTATGTATGGTTAATGTCGAACATCTCTCCCTACTCAAACGGGGTATAACCACCTGGACAACTTGGAGAACCCGTTACCCCGAAATCGAACCCGACTTGAACGAAGCCAACCTCAGAGGAGTGGATTTACAAGGCTTAGATTTGAAAGGCGCTCACCTGGAAGCTGCCAATCTTTCTCAAACCCAACTCCAAGGTGCTTCTCTGTGTCAAACTCATCTCAGCCGTGCTAATTTGCATCAAGCCCAACTGCAAAATGCTAACTTACGAGCTGCGGATTTAGCGGCTACAGACCTCAGTTATGCTAACCTGATAGAAGTCAATCTCAGTGAAGCCAATTTAATTAGCGCGAATCTCACTCACAGCAATTTATACAAAGCCGATTTGAGTCAGGGAAACTTGATTAGTAGCAACCTGAGCCATGCCAATCTCAAACAAGTAGACTTGAGTGACGCTCAATTAAGACGAGCCAATTTAACAGGCGTTTGTTTGCATCAAGCCACCCTTTGCGATGCTAATCTTAATAGCGCCAACCTCCAGCAAGCTGAGTTAATTTCCGCCTATCTTTATCAAACTGAATTGTACAAGGCGAATTTAATGAATGCTCATTTAAACGGGGCTTATCTATTTCAGGCAAATCTAGTCGAAGCGAACTTAATTCGGGCTGATTTTCGCTTTAGCAACCTCTGCAAAGCTAATCTTTTTCGGGCTGATGCCAGAGGGGCAAATTTTAGGGGAGCTAACTTGATGCAAGCCAACTTAGAAGGAGTAGACTTGAGTTATGCTAACCTGAGAGGAGCGAATCTGTACAAAGCTAATTTAGAAAGAGCAAATCTCAGCCATGTAGATTTGAGTCAAACAGAGCTTCAGGGTGCAATTTTATCAGAAGCCAGCCTCAAAATCTAAAGATATGATGAGGATTGCTTCCTCTATAAAAACAATTGTTTTGAATCAGTTGATATCGAGATGAGAAGCCAAACTCTCCTAAAAATATTATCCCACAAATTGAGTCCAATCACACTCAGTTTAACTCTAGTTCTCACCCTTCCAGTCTGGAGTCAAGAACCTATTGAGCGATTTTCAGCCTTAGCTAATATTCCTCAACAGTTGGCATTAACTCCGACAGATATTAATCAAATTGCCAGTGAAATTACGGTGAGGATTGAAGGGCCGAAAGGGGGGTCAGGAGTAATTGTTGAAAAGCAAGGAAATACTTATTATATTCTCACGAATTGGCACGTCGTTAGCCAAGTTGGGGATTATGAAGTCATCACTCCTGATGGTGAACGTCACTCGGTTTATTATAGTCTGATTCGTCAAATTCCTGAACTCGATTTAGCTGTTGTTCCCTTTAATAGTTCCCAACGTTATCCCCTGGCAAAATTCACCGATGCGAATACCGTTAAAGAGGGGAGTGTTGTTTATGTCGCGGGTTGGCCTCGTTCAGCGAGTACCCTGGGACATCGATTATTTTTGAGTACAGAAGGCATCCTAGAATATCGACAGGAACCCCGTCAAGGATACACGTTAGTTTATAACAATTTAGTCAGAAGTGGCATGAGTGGCGGCCCTGTATTAAATGAAGCGGGAAATGTCATCGGAATTAATGGGATTGTTCAGTTAGGTGTTAATCCCGATCAAATTGTCTCAGCCGGAATCGAAATTAACCGATTTTTAGCATGGCGAAAAGCCACCAGTTTACCGACTGTTCCTGAACGTCTTGCTGCTGAACCGCCTTCGTCGCCGCCTCAACCTACCGCGAATTTACCCGCTCCAACTCCGGCTAATCGCAGTATTTCTAATGCCAATCAAACCTATGCTTTAGCGACCAGTTTAGAGGAAAGTTCAGGCGAGATTCTATCTGTAGAAATTGTAGCTCCTTATGCGATTAGTGGCAATAGTAATGGCAGTATTTCAGTTTGGAATTTAGCAACAGGTGGACTGAAGAAAACCTGGAAAGGTCATAGTAGCTCAATTAATGCGATCGCTGTCAGTTCAAACGGTCAAATTTTAGCAACGGCTAGTGATGATGGAACGGTTAAACTCTGGGATCTAATGGTGGCTTTAAACACCGATACTTCCCCTTTATTACACACCTTAAGCGAACATTCAAACGCAGTTTTATCCGTCGAAATAAGTCCTGATGGTCGTAAACTTGCGAGTGGAAGTTGGGATAATACAGTGATGATTTGGGATATCCAAACCGGGGAATTATTAAAGACTTTAATCGGACATACTCAGCTTGTCAGTAGCATAGCGATTAGTCCTGATGGTAAACGATTAGTCAGTGGAAGTAAAGACAATACTATTAAAATTTGGAATCTGGAAACCGGAGAATTAATTCAGACGTTACAAGGTCATTCTCTCCCCGTTTTATCCTTAGCGATTAGTCCTGATGGTCAAATTTTAGCGAGTGGGAGTGCCGATGCTACCATTGGACTGTGGAACCTGCAAACTGCACAACCCATTCGTCGAATGAGTGGTCATACCGATGGGGTTTGGTCAGTGGCGATTAGTGCCGATAATCGCACGTTAGTGAGTGGAAGTTGGGATAAAACCGTTAAACTTTGGAATCTAGAAACAGGTCAATTACAAGGGAATTTAACCGGACATTCTAGCTATGTCAACGCGGTTGATATCAGTCCTGATGGACAAACAATCATTAGTGGCGGTTGGGATGGTCAGGTAAAAATTTGGAAAAAACCGTAATCTTTTTTTGAATAAAATTAAAAACATCTGAATTCTAAACTCCTTGAATTCGGATTATAAATTTCCGCGCAAAATATACCAGAGATTATAAATTTTTTTTCAGCTTAGGCTAGAATAGAAGCTGTATTCAGTATATCTGAAAAGCTTCCGATACAGGAGACATTTGGGGATGGGTGTAATACACGAGTTAGTCCAAAAAACCTTAGAGACAGGTTATTTAACGCTAGATGCTGAAAAGCAGTTAAGAAATCTTCTACAAACCACTAAATATGGTCGAGAAGACTTTGAGGCGTTTATTCAATTGCAAAATGCAGCGATTGATGGTTTAGTGAAGCAAGAATCTCGCGAACTTCTACACATTACTCAATTTTAGCGATCGCTTTTAGGAATAATATTACCTCCCAACCCGCCCCTACAGATGAAATACAAATAGCAATAGGGGGCGGGTTTATATAGGTTACTTGCGGGAAACATACATTTGTACAGAACCCGCCCCTACAGATGAAATACAAACAGCAATAGCGGGTTTATATAAGTTACTTCCGGGAAACATACCTTTATATCCAAGCAGCCCCTACAGTAATATTATCAATCATTTGTAGCAACAAGTATTTAAAGATTTTATCAAAGATATTTAAAACAAATTATTGGCTGATACCCACCCGAATGTTAATATTAGACAAGTCGAATCGAAGCGCGAGAATTGTTAAGCAAAGCGACTTTATAAAGTTCGGGGAATCCCCGAAGTTAGATCATTTCCCCCACTGCTTAAACCCAATACAGAAGAAGGTTTCAGCCTGTGAATTGGTTCATTTGCTTAGGTGCAGTAAGTCGGAATATCCTGAAGGGAACATCTCTAAAAAATGGTGATGTTGATATTAGTGTCGCTCATTTAAGTGACAAAACATCTACCTCAATGACCACAGGAAGGAAAACTCATGTCTCAAACTTATGTTATCAAAACAATCAAAGCAGGTGACACTTTATTTAAAATCGCTGAACAATTTTATGGTGATCGAAATTTATGGACTAAAATTGCTGCGGCTAATGGTAATATTTTACCGGAAAATTTGGAACCGGGTCAATATATTACGATTCCAAGTTAATTATAATATCGGGTGGGTGAGAAGAATCCCCCTAAATCCCCCTTGGAAGAATCCCCCTAAATCCCCCTTGGAAAGGGGGACTTAATTTCCCTAAATTCCCCGGAGAGATCCCCCTAAATCCCCCTTGGAAAAGGGGACTTAATTCCCCTAAATTCCCCGGAGAGATCCCCCTAAATCCCCCTTGGAAAGGGGGACTTAATTTCCCTAAATTCCCCGGAGAGATCCCCCTAAATCCCCCTTGGAAAAGGGGACTTAATTCCCCTAAATTCCCCGGAGAGATCCCCCTAAATCCCCCTTGGAAAGGGGGACTTAATTTCCCTAAATTCCCCGGAGAGATCCCCCTAAATCCCCCTTGGAAAAGG